>DATHSU010000253.1:0-31989 GCA_035463895.1 Ignavibacteriaceae bacterium
TTTTAGGTTCAAAAGGATTATTCATTAAGAACAGGTTGAAGCTTGCCTTAAAAAGTGTTGAGTAAACAAGTTTTTTTGCGTCCTTAGTGGTTGAAAGTTGATACAAACCAGTTATTGAATTAGTAATCGGTCTGAAAGAAGCACTATCTGAATTCAGGTCCTTTACATAAATATTGTTTATGCCATTTAAATCAGAAATAAATATTAGCCGATTTCCATTTGCATCTTCCCTTGGTGAAGTTTCATTACTAAAAGGGAGATCAGTAATGCGTGCAATTCTATTATCTTTTAAGTTGATCGAATATATATCTGTTTGTGAATGATCATGCTCATAAATTTTAAAGTTTTCATTAAGGTGGATATTATTCAAAAAAGAGCCCCGGTCAGAAGCAAAATATATTTTAGTATCATCAAAAGACCATGCGGGATCACTATCAGTGAATATATCGTCTGTTAGATTTGTTAATATATTTGTTTCCAGATCAAAAAGATAAACATCCGACTGTTTTTTATTCTGCCCAATAAAAGCAAGATATCTGCCGTTGTTAGACCAGGTAACACTTTGAATAGCTTCAAGTCTTATCGGCAGTGTTTTCCTTTTTTCTGTTTCAACATTAATTATGTATATAACATCATAACCTTTACTTTTAGCTGAAAGGGCAATGCTTGTACCATCAGGCGACCAAGTTAAACCGGGTGTTAATATATTTAATTCTTCAAAATCAGGTGTTCTGTTACCCTCAACAAGCCTTTTAATAATTTTACCGTCTACGGCATTCATTAAATATACATCAAAATAAAAGTTCCTATTTGTAATGAATGCAATTTTATCACCCTGTGGAGAGATTGCGGGACTAGTATTGTAAAAGCCATCATTTTTTTCGGGGTCAGTTAAACGTTTAGAAAATTCTTCCGGATCTTCACGCAGAGCAACGTCAGGCCAATATGTTCTTTTAATATCTTTACGCCATCGTTCGTTAAGTTCTTTTATTTCCAGCCCTAGTGTACTCTTTATAGCTTCATTAACATTGTTTAGACCCTTGATCTTGTTAAGAAGCTCGCCAATTTTTTCTTTACCATATTTATTTGCTATATAGTAGAATACTGATTGGCCGCCGCGATAAGCAAAATATCCTCCAAGTCTGTTAATATCTGGCAAGTACTCGCTTATTGCAGCCTCACGGATAAACATATCGGTATCTACATCCCATCCCAAGGCTTCAAATTCGGCAAGCCCTTCACTAAACCAAAGGGGAAACGTAAGCGAAATGTTGTTTGCAATGATATTTTGCAACGATCCGCCATAAAACATATCATTCATTACAGCATGAACCAGTTCATGATGAATTAAATGCCTGAACTGACTGTATGAACCATTGAATTGAACTACCACTCTGTTTTTGAATAACTCTGTAAATCCCTGAATGCCTTCACTTAACGACTGATCAATTACGTTTGTTTCCTGAAAATCGTTCTGAGAATTATATACAATTAAGGTTATACGATTGTTGATCCTGAATCTGAAGGTTTTTTGTATTGAGCTTAACGCTTTTTCAGCAGCGTGTGCTGCAAATTCTGTAATTGTTTCACCGCCATTAGTAAAATAAACATCAAAATGATCAGTCTGAATAAAAAACCAATCAAAGTTTTTATACTGCACTTTATTCTTGCCGAACTGGGCAAATACAGTTCCACTAAATAGAAGTAAAATCAAAAAGAATAATTTTAAGTTTCTCATATCTGATACCTTAATTAACAATTATAAAATCTAATACGGCTTTTTCTTTATCTACCCGCACTAATTTTACGTTGACCCTATCACCTAAACGAAATTGTCTTTTAGTAGATTTTCCAATTAATGAATATTTTTTTTCATCGTAAACATAAAAATCATCCTCCAAATCCCTTAATCTGATCAAGCCCTCCGCTAATACATCTGTAATTTTAACAAAAATCCCGAAATTTGTAATACCAGAAATAATAGCGGGGAATTCTTCCCCTAATTGATCTGATAAAAATTCAATCTGCTTTAATTTTACTGAAAGACGTTCGGCTTCTATTGCATTTCGTTCACAGAAAGATATGTGATCGCACATTTCATCAAGTTGGATATGAGAATATGGATTTTTCTTATTACCATTATTATAATGTAACAAAAGTCGATGCACGATAAGATCTGAATATCTTCTTATGGGTGAGGTGAAATGCGAATAATACTTAAAACCCAATCCGTAATGACCAATATTATCGGGCGAGTAAGCGGCTTTTGCCATAGATCTGATAGCAAGCTCATTTATTAGTGTTTCTTCCGCTTTACCTTTAACATCCTTTATTAATTTTTGAAATTGAAGAGCTTTATATTTTGATGCCGGGTCAAACGAATATCCGAGGGACTTTACGAATCTGGCAAACTCGAATATCTTTTCCTGATCCGGGTCGTCATGAATTCTGAAAACAAAGGGTCTTGGAGTTCCGCTTTTTGGCTGAGCGATATGTGTGGCAACTATTTTATTAGCCAGCAACATAAACTCTTCAACCAACATGTTACTTTCTTTTACTTCCTTCTTTAAGACTTTAATGGGTTTACCATTTTCATCAAGTTCAAATTTTATCTCTGCTGTAGCAAAATCAAAACTGCCCGATTGCATTCGTTTTCTTCTGAGTATTATTGCAAGTTTATTAAGTACAGTAATCTCATCTTTAAAGTCCCCTTCCTCATTTTCAATTATATCCTGAACTTCTTCGTAAGTAAATCTTCTTTTACTATTGATTACAGTTTTCTCAATTTTATAATCTATTATCTTGCCTCGTTTACTAATTTCGGCAATTACAGAATATGTAAGCCGGTCTTGATTAGGAACGAGAGAGCAAATGTTATTTGATAATTTTTCAGGCAGCATAGGAATTACTTTGCCTACAAAGTAAACACTATTACCCCGCGTAAATGCTTCGTTGTCAAGTTCACTTTGCAAATCAACATAATGGCTTACATCGGCAATATGAATACCAACTTTCAGATTCCCGTTTTCTAGTTCTTGTACAGAAAGTGCATCATCAAAATCTTTTGCGTCGAAAGGATCTATAGTAAAGACATTTTTATCTCTAAAATCTAATCTGCTATTAAGTTCTGCGGGTTTAATTCCAGCTTCAATTTTGTCAGCTTCGTTAAGACAGCTGTTTGAGAACTTGTACTTTAAACCAAATTCCCTTGCAAGAGCTACAACACCGGCATCCAGAGAACCGTCTCTTCCTAATACTTCAATTATTTCACCTTCCGGATTTCTGCCGATATTATCCCACTCAATACTACTCGCAATAACCCGATCTCCTTTTTTGGCTCCCTTTAACTTATTTTCATTGATGTATATATCTTTATGTATAGCCGGATCATCTGGTGTGATAAAATAAAACGATTTTGATTTTTTCAGTACACCGGGAATTTCAATTTTTTTTCTTTTTAGAATTCTGACTATTTGCCCTTCAAGATTTTTCCCCTTCTGTTTTGCCAGCAATTCAACTTCCACCTTATCCCCATCGAAAGCTGTTCCGATATTTCTAGAGGCAATAAAGATGTCACCAATGTCCTTAGAATCTGGTGAAACAAATCCGTAACCATTCGAATTTACTTCAAGAGTGCCGGTCATTTTATTTGATGCCGGGATAGTATTCAGCTTAAAGCGTTTTCCTGATTTAACAAGAAATAATTCTTCAGTAAGTTTGTGTAAAATACTTTTAAGTTCAGCATATTCGTAATCAGAAATTAAATCCAGATTACGAGCTATATCTTTTGTTTTAAACCCTCTAGTGGGATTTTTTTTAAAGAATGATTTTATTTCTTTTTTCATTTAAAAGTCGAACCTGTATTTTAGTCCCAATTCGTTAAAAATTTCATTAGATAATGTACTTTCATTTACTGCTTCTTTCCGTTCAACACGCAGCAGTAGTCGTGGTATTATAGGATATTCAATTTTAACATTTGCACGACTTAGATCCTGGAATACATCGGTTGATCCGCCTACATCGTAACGGAAGTCACCAACTCTTCCTGTAAGATTGAATTTAGTTTCTGAACCAATCTGCCTCAATTGCACATTACGGACATAATCACCCAGATGCTTGTTAAGAAATCCACCTAACATAGACCCTGCTAAATTTGCAGCGGTATTTGCTGCCGCATTTATTTCCTGGGAAGTAGCACCATCAGTAAATTTTCCGGCAATCATAAACAAAAATGCATCTGAAGTACTTTTCGTAGGATCCGCTTGATCATTTTGAATATTTTCTGCACCAACATAAACTGCAATATTTTTTTCATCTTTTACAAAATTTTGAGCCAGTTCGCTTAAAGGTCCGTTGAATCTAATTTTTACAGCAACCTCAATTTCTTCAGACATGCCTAATGTATCTACCGGATAATAATAATCACTGTAGGTTGCCACAATGTTCAGAATAGGATCATCAAGTTTTTCAACTCTTACATCACCCGTTACATCAAAGGATTTGATGAATGACAGCTTAGAACCTTCAAGCAGATTGAGCTTTCCTGTTGATACAGTGCGTCCCTGACTTGATGAAAGTTCAAAGTCACCGTCCATTACGGCAATGAGATCCTGGTTCAATTCACGGGAGAGAACCACCACCATTTTTGCCTCGGTTTTCATTTCAACACCGATCCTGTAATCAAATGTGCTTTCAATAGTTTGACTTGCCATTTGCTGTTCTTTTTTCTGTTCGGTTATCAGAATTAAACTATCAAGGCTGTGATCCCGCATATCAAGAGTATCATGATATGAGACGAACCTGTAATGGAATCCCGATGTATTCTGATATGCAGTTTGTAATAGTTGAAAAGTAACATCGGCTACGGTAACATTTATCGGCATATCCATGAAGGTGTTGTTTTCATCAATAGTAAGTTTAATTTCACCATCAGTTTCAATGGCAAGATCACCATAAAAAAGCGGATTGGCTTCCCGGGAAATTTTGTCCAAAACTTTAAGATCGCCGCTAAGCGTGAAGTTCGCATTTTCAATTGATAATTTATCCAGTATTATTTCTCCGCTTCCATTTAAAGTACCGCCATACTTTGTTCCGATAACATTTCCCACCGACAATTTTTCTATAATGATATTCTCCCCGTTAAATATTGCAGTGGTTTCTAAATTATATTTTAAGTTATTCGCTTCAGCTACGAAAGTTGCACTGCTGATTTCAATTGCTCCCGTTATAGACGGATCGTCGGATTTTCCTGAAATGTCAATATTGATGTTCAATTGCCCGGTTAAGTCTTTTAAGTACGGAACAGCATCACCGAGTGAAACCAGATCAAAGTTATCCGATATTATTTTAAGACTTAAATCCTGTTGAATTATCTGTATATCCTCATCTGAGGAATAATTGACAGGAATAGTGCCAAGGATTTTTAGTTTCGGTGATTCTAAAGTTCTTAATGAATCAATAAATTTAATATCGGCGCCAAGCTCATTTTGGGCAAAATTAATTTCAGAAACAATTGCACCTAAGTTTTTATCATGATAGGTGATATCTTCAAAAGAAAAATTCATTTTTAAAACAGGATCTGAAATATTTCCCTGTAAGGTTCCATTTAAATTTATCCTGGCATCTATATTCATTCCTTCCTCTATTCCCGCAATCTCTCTTCCAATCTCTCTCCATTCTAAATCATTTGAGGAAAAATTTAATAACCCATCACCCTCAAATCCGAAATTTCCGGACAATGAAATCGATCCTCCCGCAGCAGAAAGAATAAAGTTTTCAAAATCAATATCCGAATCTTTATAATTGAGTACAATTCTTTCCTCATTATTTATTTCCATATTATTATAGTTAACAGTAATGGAGTCGAACGAGGCAATTAACGACTGAAGCTCATCGTTCACATCAATTGCACCCTTTAATTTGATTTTTATGTTATCCTCTAATCTTGTGTTAAAAGCGACAGATACCGAATCATTTTCAATTTCAGTGCGGAATCCTAAATCGTAGAAGTTACTTCCTGCATATAGTCTGTTTGTTCGGAAAAATATATAAGCTGAAAAATCTTCTAAAACTCCCGCTTCAATTTTATTCCACAGGTTGAAATCTAATCTCGTCTTTGTTAGAAAGTAAAGGTCGATATTGTCCCAGTACTTAAAATAATTTATTTCCACAGTTGACGAGAAGGCAATACTATCTTCACGCGCTAATATTGTACCATTGATACTGCCGTCAATTTCAATTTCTGAATTGTTGAAACGGATTGTAAGAAAGTCCTTAAAATCAACAAGATAATCAAGTGAAAGGTGTTCAAGTTGAATCAGACTTTTACTTTGCTGGGATATTGTAACTTCCCGCCTTTCATCTGCAGGAAGCAGAAAAGCATATTTATCAATAAAAGATTTCTGGAGTAGTTCGGCTTCAGCAGAAATTACCTGGGCAATAGTAGAAATTGAATACTGACCGGAGATTGTTAAATCAGCTATATCTGAAATTACGTTTATAATTTTATTTCCGTTATCATTCCGTCTAATATCCACTATAAGTGCGGTGCTGTCAATTTCAAAATCATAAATGAAACTGTTATGTAAATTCATCACAATAAATAAATCAAGACTATCCGGGTCAAAACCTTTACCCTCAGCCTGAAGTTCAATATTAAATTTAGAATCTAATTCCTCACTACCAATTATTCCTCCAATATTTAAATTTTTTGCGGTCAACTCGATAGTATAACCTGGATCTTCGGCATCGTTAAAATCTAAATTGGAAATCATACTTACAGTAGATGCAGTATCAAAGGAGACCTCAATATTACTTTCAATTATATTATTATCAGCTGTTGTAAAAATTTTTAATTCTTCAACATAAGATTCACCTATCGTTGATCTGGTTGCAGTAATAACAATATCAGATTTCATATCCTTAGGACTAAATCCTGAACCTTTTATTTTAAAATTGCTGTTAAGTTCAGTATTTATTCCTGCAAACGGATGAATATCAAAATTTTGGGTATTGATATCAATATCATATTCGTCACCTGTCCCTGTAAAATTAAGATTTGCAAATCCTCTAATATTAGATTGCATAGTTGTACTTAAATAAAGTTCTGTTTCAAATTCTAAAAAGTTACCCATAAATGTTAATGTATCAATAGTAATAATGCCTAACTCCGAGTAGTCGGGAATATCTATTGATAGAAGTAATTCATGTATATCTGCTGGGTCAATAACAGAGCCATTCAGATTGGCATTTATATTCAAGTTATCAAAATCCAGGGCGTTCTTCAGATTACCTTCGAACTTAAGGTTAGTATTGTTGTACAGAATATCTAATTTATTCACTAATAAATCATTTAAATTACCGTCTGCATAAATATCAAGTAATACTTTTCCTTTTATAATATTTAGGTCTGATACAAAGGTAGAAAGGTCATCAAAGCTGAACTTATCTGCCTCTATCTGAACTCTTAATGGAGCATTACCCAACTCCTCATTCGTGAAATCGTCAAAAATATTTATATCAGTAATTCCGGCATTTAATCTTATATCAGATTCTTCAGTAACTACATTAAGTCCGCTTACTAGAATACCGCTTTCTGTTGCGAAAAATTCACCGTGAAGTGATTTTAGATTAAAAAATTTAAAATTAGGATTGAACGTAAACTCTGATATTTTTAAATGATAGGAATTTTTATTCATATCAACATAAGCACTTAAATGAAGATATAAATCATTGATTCTAAAATCTGATAAATTCATAGTTTCATAAACAGAAGTGCTGTTAATTTTGGAATACTCCTGCAGAGTAAAAGCAATATTATTAAGCTGAAGATCTGCGACCTGAAGTGCGAAGGGAAATGCCGAAGAAGTTGAGTCAACATCTTCTTCATCAGAGGGCGGAAATAGTTTTTCTACATTTAATCTTCCAGTATTGTCTTCTCTTAAATTTATTACGCTATTCCTTATCTCAATTTTTCGCGCATAAATTATTTTAAATAGAATTTTCAGAGGGCTTGTTTTAATTTCAATGTGCTCGGCTGTAAATACGGTATCGTTATTCAGGGTTAACAAAGTATTTTTGAGTACAACAGATGTGAATATAGTCCCTTCAAGCTTATTAATGGAAATCTCACCATTCATTGAACTGTTAAGTTCTTCCACAATTGTATCTTTTAGCCATCCCCTGAATACTGAAGTTTGTGTGAAACCAAATGTAATTAATACAATCGCAAGAATACCAATTAAAAAGTATAGAAATGAGTTAACACCAATGCGCAGTATTCTCTGCCCGGTGATTTTCTTTTTTATTTTTACTTCTTTTTCTTTCACGTACGGTATTTAGTTACTATAGAATCAATAATTTTGGATGTTGACTGATCGTTTACAAATTCTATTGAACGAACAACACCTCCATGCGATTCAACAACTTCCCTTCCAACAATATTATCAATTGACCAGTCAGCACCTTTAACTAAAACATCCGGAATAAGTTTTTCAATAACATCAGAAGGAGTTTCTTCTTCGAAAATAACTACATAATCCACAGGCTTTAAATTAGAAACAACAAATGCGCGTTCCTCTTCCTTTAGTATAGGTCTTTTATCACCTTTAATTAATTTTACAGATTCATCGCTATTTAAACCGACTATTAAAACATTACCAAGAGTTTTTGCTTTAATGAGGTAATCTATATGACCTGCGTGAATCAGGTCAAATACGCCGTTGGTAAAAACAACTATTTTACCTTCAACCTTGAGCTGCTGCCGAATGATTTTCAGTTCTCCAAGTGATTTAATTCTGTTCATTTGTTTTCCTGGATTATGGTGTTGAAAAGTTTATCTGCTTCAATTGGAACTATACCAACCTCCTCGCATACAATACCGCCTGCATAGTTCGCAAGGTATGATGCTTCTATAATATCAGCTCCCGCTGCCAGAGCTAAAGTTAAAGTAGAAATTACCGTATCACCAGCACCGGAAACGTCTGCTACTTTCCTCGCTTTTGTCGGCATACTTTTCTCTGGTTTACCTTTTTCGAAAACTGCAATTCCTTCAGAACCTAGAGTGAGCAGAACACTATCTGCGTTTAGTTTCTCTAAAATAATTTTACCTGCCTGTGATATGTCATCCTTGGTTTTAAGTTTTATACCAAGAACATCCTCAGCTTCTTTTCTGTTAGGTTTAAATACAGTTACATTCTTATAAGCAAAGAAGTTATGGAATTTGGGGTCAACTGTAACCAGTATATTCTTTTTTTGAGCCAAAGAAATTATTTGTTGAGTCAGAGATTCATTAAGAACGCCTTTATTATAATCCTGAAGAATTATACCATCTAAAGAATCTATTATTTCTTCCAGATGATTAAAGATTTGTAAAGATAAATCAGAATTTAAGTTTTGTTTACTTTCTTTATCAATTCGAACAACGTGCTGCTTGTCAGCAATAACTCTTGTTTTGGCAGTTGTTGGTCTGTTTTCATCAACTAAAATCCCTTTGGATGAAATATGTAATTCAGAAAGAAGAGAAGTAAATATTGTACCAAAACTATCATAACCAATAACACCAATTGGTTCAGGAATACCGCCAAGAGATAGAATATTTAATGCACAGTTAGCTGCACCGCCAAATCGGAAAAACTCGTTTTCAACTTCAACAATAGGAACAGGTGCTTCAGGAGAAATTCTTTTAACCTCTCCCCTATAATAAATATCCAACATCATATCACCGATAATGGCAATACGTTTTCCATTAAAGCTGTTTTTTAATTCATTTAATCTCTTTTGGGGGATTTTTATCATTACTTTACCTGAATTATTGAAATTATAAGTAATAAGATAACTATAAAAAAACGGCTTAAAAAGTGGGTAAAATGTGGTTAGAACAATATAAACGATATAATTTTAAGTGAAACGCTTCTCTAACAGGGTAAAATAGGAGTTATTTAACTCCCCATTCAGCTAGTTTATTTGAAATTTTTAACCTGGCGAGACCTCTATCTGTTCCAATCCATAAATAATCGGATTCAAATAGCAATGATAAAATCTTTGAGGAATTTATTTTTATTTCATTAAGATTAACCGGAGTAACCTCGTAAGTGATTCTGTTAATGAGATATAATCCTTTTCCAAATTCTTTTTTATCGCGACGGTCAAATTCGTAGACGCCAGTCCAAATATAATTTCCGGTTCTTGCCATCGAATAAATACCATTACCGCCTAAGCCGTCAACGCGTGAAATTCTTTCCCAACTGAATCTTCTGTTGAACAAATATATACCTCCAACATTGAATGTGGGATTTTCTTTTGTAACAAATTCATCTGTACCGAACCAAATATTTTTACCTTCAAATAAAAATGCTGAAACTGAGACGGATTCACTTTCACCCAAAAAATTTCTATCCTTGTTATTTATATACGTCCAGGCAGCGGGGTCGTTTATCCTTTTTTTCATATCAAACTTATGTACACCAGATTCACTGCCGAACCAGATCAAACTGTCACCATCCATTTCAATCGACTTTATGTTATTACTTTTCTGATCATTACCCTGTATTCTATCAATATCCGTATAGCGCTTCCGCTTTACATCAAAGTGAGTTATGTTTCTGAACCTGCCAATCCAAAGAACATCTCTTTTATTATCGTATTTAAGAGATCTTATCCAGTTTCCGAACTCTCCGCCAAGTGCAAATTTTCGTTTGGTCCATCTATTAGTTTTTCTATCGAGTATAAACAGACCTTCTGTAGTACCGGCCCAGACAAAATTGGGACTTACTTCGAGGGTAAAGAACAAATCATTATCTAAATTATTATTTGCAGTTGAATAATTAAACCACTTTTCCTCGCTTAAAGAATATCTATAAATTCCCTGACCATACGTTGCCACCCATAGATAGTTGGCGTCTATCTTCATATCAATTATTATTGCACCTTCAAGAAATAATTCGGATTCTGTTTGAGATAGAATATTGTAACTGATTACCAAAACGAGGATAATATGTAATAATGATTTTCTGATCATGTTTTAGTGATAAATTTAAAACCGTTTAGCTGCTTTTAAGTCAATACCTTTTCATTGTACAACTCAAATGCAACATTAAAATGATTTTCAAATCCCTGCCTTAAAGAAGTTTTAAGTCTGCTATAATCAATCTCTTCATTAAGAATTGTTTTTAAATCTATTGTTGAGTTAATAATATCTTCTTTAATAATTTGCCTTCGGCTATTATCAATTTTAAGGTAATCAAAAATTTTTAAATGATAATTTCCAGATAGAATTGAACCGTGCTGAAGAATTACTTTACCCATTTTTCTTTGTGCACTTCCGACTAATTTTTTGCTGTTAAAATTAATTTCACTTTTTGAGGAAACGGCGAAACAAATTGTGCTTTTGTCCTGTTTATAAAAATCTTTGAGGTCAGGTTGATTGTTCTCAAGTTCAACTTGATTAAGAGTATAATTATAAAAGATCAATCCTTTTTTTAATGCAATATTTATTTGATTATAAAGATTATGTGCAGAAGTTTTATAATCAATGGGATAAATTACGGAATAAGTAAGCTCTTCTGAATGAAGGATTGCTCTACCGCCGGTTGGTCTTTTTACAACATCAATATTATCAAGCCGGGCTTTTTCAATATTTATTTCTTCAGTATTCTGATTGGCACCAAGTGAAATGCAGTATGGATTCCACCTGTAAACACGAAAGATTACTTCATCATTAGAAAAATTCTGTGCAAGCTGAATATCCAGGTTCATATTGAACCTGCCTGTATTGGAACCTGTATCTAGGAACTTCCAGACCATTTCTTACCAATAATTCCTCGTTTACTAGTTCTTATAAATTCAAGTACATTTTGTACTAATTTATAATCGCCGAGTTCAGCTTCAACCTTTTTCAGTGCCTGACTTACATTTAAGGAGTGATCATATATATAGTTGTATGTCTTTTTAAGTGCGTTAATGTCTTCAGCGGTAAATCCTCTTCTTCTTAAACCTACAAGATTCAACCCGGCAAATCTTAATGGTATTTCTCCACAAAGTATATATGGAGGAACATCCTGTACAGCACGGAAAGCGCCGCCAATCATACAGTGCTGGCCTACTTTACAAAACTGGTGAACGGGTGTCATTCCGCCAATAATAGCATAGTTTTCTACAGTAACGTGTCCTGCTATTTGAACCCCGTTTGCAAGAATAACATTATCGCCAATAACACAATCGTGAGCTACATGAGCATATGCCATCAGAAGGCATTTCTTACCAATTTCTGATTTACCCGTTTCTTTTGTTCCTCTATGAAGAGTAACAAACTCGTGTATTACTGTGTCATCTCCAATTATAAACAAACTTGGTTCCTGGCTGAATTTAAGGTCCTGTGGTACGTGTGCAATCGAAGCAGCTTGTTTTATTTTTACTCTATCACCTACTCTGGCACCATCGTAAATAACTACGTGAGGACCGATCTGGCAATCTTTACCAATTTCCACATCATCTTGAATTACAGCGTAAGGACCAACGGTAATGTTATCACCAATTTTTGCTTTAGGACTTACAATTGCGGAGGGGTGAATATTATTCATAAATTATTCTTGAATTTGTTTGGGTCTATCTACAATACCAGCCATAAAATCAGCTTCAGCAACCAGAACATCATTAACAAATGCTTTACCCTGCATCATAACCACTTTACTTTTCTTATGGGTTAACTCTACTTCCATAAACACCTGATCGCCTGGCACAACTGGTTTTCTAAATTTTGCATTATTAATCTGCATAAAATAAACCAGCTTTTCTTCCGGATTAGGAAAAGAATTAAGCAGAAGTACTCCTCCAGTCTGTGCCATTGCTTCAATAATTAAAACACCGGGCATAATTGGCTGACCGGGAAAATGACCCGGAAAGAATGGTTCATTTACAGTTACTGATTTTACACCGACAACTTTTTTATCAAGTTCGAGATGAACTATTTTGTCTACCAGCAGGAACGGATATCGATGCGGTAATATTCTTTCAATAGCAGATGTATCAAATACAACTCCTTCTTTTTTTACAAATTGAAATTTTTTAACAAGCTTTTTCTGCTGATATAATTTCCGTATCATCTTAGCAAATTCAACATTTGCCTTATGACCCGGACGCGCTGCTAATATTTGCGCTTTTATCGGAGCCCCAATCAAAGCAAGATCACCAAGAAGATCAAGTAGTTTATGTCTTACAGGTTCATTTTTAAATCTAACTTCTTTATTATTTAAAATTCCGTTATCACCGATGTCAATTTTTTCAGTAACGCCTATTTTAATTGCAAGTTTATCAAGTTCATCCTGAGCAAGCTTATGATCCACAATTACAACGGCGTTATCTAAATGACCTCCTTTTATTAATCCCTGTTGAGCAAGCATTTCAACTTCACTAAGGAAGCAGAAAGTTCTTGCCGGTGCAAATTCTCTCACAAATTCTTCTTCAAGATCAAACATACCTGTGTGTTGGCTGCCAAGTGCAGGGTTCTGATAGTCAACCATTACAGAAATTCTGTACCTGTCTAAGGGTAATGCAACTATATCAATTTGTTTATCCGGATTCTGATATGTTACAGCTTCATCTATTATTAAATAATCTTTCGGAGCTTCTTGTTGAATAAATCCGGCTTTTTGTAAAACCTGCACATAAGGAAGTGCACTGCCATCACCAATAGGCGGCTCAATTCCATTAAGTTGAATAATAATATTGTCAATCTGAAGCCCAACTATCGCTGCAAGTACGTGTTCAACTGTATGAACTTTTGCTTCACCAATACCTATCGTTGTACCACGCGAAACATCAATTACATTGTCCGCAATGGCTTGTATTTCAGGATTTCCGCCAAGATCAGTTCTTACAAATCTTATTCCATAATTTTCGGGGGCAGGTTTAAATGTCATTGTACAGGTAGTTCCAGTATGAAGTCCGGTTCCTTCCATTGAAACAGCTTTAGCTATAGTTCTTTGTTGTTCTAACATAGATTACCAATTAAATATTTGAATAAAAAAATCGATGACAAAATACTGAGTTGAGGTAAGAAATACAATTGAGGTTATACGTTGAGATTGACTATTTATAAACTTTTAATTTTTTTTTGTTATCTCTTTTAGTTTGATTATTTCTTGTTCGAGTTGTTTTATTTTGTCTGAATAATCGGGAAGATTTCTTATATGTGCTTCGAGTATACGAGCCTGCTTAATTTCTTTGGCAGGATATCCAAAATAATAACCTGGTTTTGTAATTGATTTTGAAATTCCTGATTGAGCCATCAACACTACCTTATCCCCAATTTCAATATGGCCAACAATACCAACCTGGCCTGCTATAATGCAATTATTTCCAATTTTTGTGCTGCCCGAAATACCCGTTTGTGATGAGATAACAGTATCTTCACCAACAACAACATTATGTGCAATCTGCACAAGGTTGTCTATTTTGGTTCCTCTTTTAATTGTAGTTGAGCCCAAAGCTGCTCTGTCGATAGATACGTTAGACCCTATTTCAACATCATCTTCCAAAACAACGTTGCCTATTTGAGGAACTTTCTGATAAACCCCTTTTTCATCAGGGTTAAAGCCGAATCCATCACTGCCTATTACCACACCGGAGTGAAGTATTACACGGTTTCCAACTTTACAATCTTCTCTGATGCTTATGTTTGAAAATACCAAGCATTCATTCCCAACTTCAACATTATCATAAAGAACTGTGTTATGGAATATTTTGGTGTTATCACCTATTAAACAACCTGCTGACACAACTACATTTTTACCAAGACCAACATTATTGCCAAGCCTGGCGTTTGGATGCACATAAGCAGTTGGATCAATACCTTCAAGTTTAAACTCCGGTGTAAAGTACTTAAGAATAATTTTGAGAAAAGCTTTATCAGGGGCTTCAACTTCAATAAGTGTTATATCATTACGTGATTTTTTAAAACCGGGTTTTACAAGAACAACTGATGCTTTCGTAACATCAAAATATTTTTCGTAAGCAGGTAAATAAATAAAAGATAAATCGTGTTCTTTTGCTTCTTCTATTTTTGCAATGTTATTAATACTGATATTTTCATTACCGACAATTCTACCGTTAATCAGGTCGGCAATATCTTTAATGTGAATAGGCATCAATACTAATCAATTTTTAATTTGTCTAAAACTTTTTGAGAAATATCGTATTGCTCTTTGGCAAAAAGAATCATTATATCACCGCTGCGGTCAAAGACAAAATCAAGATTTTCCTCTTCGGCAACTTGTTTAATAGCATTAAAAATTTTGTTTTGAACAGGTTTCATTAATTCATCCTGTTTTAGAAAAAGTTCGCCATTAGTACCGAATTTCTTATCCCGGAATTGGGCAATATCATTTTCCAGTTTAATTAATTCTGCTTCCGCTTCTGCTCTTGTCTGATCAGTCATTATAAGTTTTCTTTTCTCATAATCATCATACTTAGTCTTCCAGTCGTTTTCGAGCACCCTTATTTCAGACTGCCACTCCTGAATAAGTGCATCAATTTTCTGACGAGCATCCTGAACATCGGGTAAATTATCCATTACGGTATCAGAATCAATATACCCGATTTTCAACTGGGCAAATGATACTGTTGAAAATGAGATAAAAATTGCAAAAAATAAAATAGTTCTTTTCATTCTTAATTCTTTCTGTTTCTTAATTCAACGAGACTAAATTACGTATAAAAAAGAAAAAGTTCTCTCCCAAAACCGAAGAGAACTTTTTTAGTGACCTGAATCAAAAATTAATTACCTCTTTTAAGCTTGTCCAATACCTTAAAAGTAATGTCAAAGGCGGCATCGGCGTAAAGTAAAATAATGTCACCGCTTTTGTCGAATACAAACTGCATACTTTCTTCTTTAGCTACTTTTTCAATAGCATCATAAATTTTAGTTTTAATAGGGGCAAAAATCTTTTCCTGCTCTCTGAATATCTCACCAGTACCCTGACCAAATTTTTGTCTTCTGAAATCAAGAACTTGCTGTTCCATTCCAACAATTCGCTGCTGAGCTTCAAGTTTTTTCTCGTCGGTCATCATTTCCTGCTGCTTCTGGTAATCGGCAATTGCCTGCTGATATGCTAAAGACATAGAATCAATCTGAGCGCTCCACTTATTAGTTAGTGCATCAAGATCCCCTTGTGCTTTTATTGCTTCAGGAAATTGATTAAGAATTGTTTCAGAATCAACATATCCAAGTTTTAATTGCGACTGTGCAAATGCTGAAATACTGAACAAAGTAGTAAAGAAAATTAAAAGATACTTATTCACTTGTTTCCTCTTTCTTGTTATTTATAAAAAATTAAAATCCTCTGCCAAACTGGAAGTGAAACAGCCAGGCAGGATCTTTTTTATCTGTTAATTGTCTGTCAAAACCATAACCAATATCAAAACCGATCAGACCTATCGGGTTAATTAACAACCTCGCACCAAAACCCACAGATCTTCGCAGATCAAAAATATCTGTTTTCTGGAAGCTTTCAAAAACATTACCGGCTTCAGCAAAAGCCAAAACATACAAAGGAATAGGCTCAAGTGTTACAGCTAATCTTAATTCCGTTCCGAACTTAGCCATCACACGGCCGCCGATAACATCGCCAAAAACATTTCTAGGACCAACGGTTCTATCATCATAACCGCGAAGTGAGCTTGTGGCAATTATCAAGCCATTACCACCCATATAATAAAATTCAAAAGGTTGAATATTTGTGCCTTTTACAATCTCATCAATGTAACCAAGATCAGCAACTGTATAAAGTGCTATACGGTTACTGTTGAATAATCTTCTATACCACTCGGCAGTAAATCCAATTTTAAGATAATCAACATCCCCGGGAAGAATTGGTCCACCGGTTAATTCCAGATCAAGTGAAACTGAAGATCCACGAGAAGGAAAGATAGGATTATCAATATTTTTTCTACTAATAATAGCGCCAAGTGTATATTGATTTGTTCTTCCTTCTGCATAAAATCCACGTCCTTCAATTACATCATTATACTGATATTTAGCCCTACCCTGAACGAAGAAAAAGTCATCGGGCCATTTTAATCTTCTTCCAACTCTTACGGTAATTCCGGATTGTCTCAAGTCGTAAATATATTGCTGGCGGGTATCAAACAGTTCAGCACCAACAGAAGTAGGCGTATCGAATAACCAGGGTTCAGTAAATCCAAGGGTAAAAGTTCTGTAGATGCTGCCCACACCAAATTGCCAGTTAAAACTTAAGATCTGTCCTCCTCCCAAACTAAATGGTTCCGAGATGGAGAAATTTGTTAATGTGATACCAACTGCACCACTAAAACCGAACGCACCGCTGTAGCCTACGGAAGCATTTAAATAATCACTTGATTTTTCTTCAACTCTGAATGCAACATCAACAGTACTATCGCTTGCAAGTTTTGTATCTATTCCTCCCGGCCCATATAGTTTTTCCATATTAAAGTATTGAAGATTAGCAAGCTGCTGAACACTTCTAAAAAGCAATGCACGATTAAAATATTCACCCGGGATTGTGAATAATTCACGGCGAATTACTTTTTCTTTTGTTTTATCATTACCGGTTATATCAACTCTGTTAACTCTGAACTGGTTTCTTTCCTCAATCCGGATGTTGATATCTATTGAATCTCCTGCAACGCGCGTTTCGCGCGGCTGGACATTAAAAGTAAGATAACCATTATCAAGATACAAAGCTGAAACATCTGTCTGTTTTTCGTTTCCCCTGAGGTTTTGTTCAAACTTTTCATAGTTAAAAACATCACCTGTTGAAAATTCCAATCTTTCAGTTAAGACTGCATCGGGATAAACAGTATTACCTTCCCAGGTAATGTTTCTGATCCTGTATTGAGGTCCCTCAAAAACATTCATAATAATTCTTAAATCTCTATTATTATTGGAATAGATAAGAGAATCATATGTAATTTCAGCGTCGAGGAAACCATTCTTTCTGTAAAATTTAATTATAAGGTCTTTATCCGTTTTATATTTTTCAGGATCGAACTTAGCGCCGCTCCAGAATTTCCACCACTTCTTCTCTGATATTTCATCCATTTCAGTCTTTAAATCGCCTTCATCAAAAACTTCATTACCGGTAAATTCAATTTTTCTTACAGTAACTTTATCACCTTCTTCTATTTTAAGTTTGATGAGAACACGTTCTTTAATTCTACCGATAAGATCAGCATATCTTTGATCACCGGATTTATATTCAACTTCATATTCATTGGAAAAATCTTTTTGGTTTTTCCAAAGGACATAGATATTACCATCTACTGTATCCGCACTTGAATAAATGTAATATTCAGTTAATATTTTAGCATTAAGTAAACCTTCTTCCGTATACAAATTTAAAATGCGATTTTCCAGTTTAGATAAGTCCTGCGGTTTTATGGTTTGTCCGCGAATGAAAGTAATTAACTTTTCAATGTCGCTGTCGCTAACATCATCATTACCTTCAAATACAACTTTTTCAAGCTTAGGATATTCTTCAACTTTAATTATTAAAAAAACTCCGTCAGCAACTATTTTATCAGCAATTATCTGAACATCGGAAAAAATTCCCAGGGACCAGAGTTTTCTTATCGCGTTTAAGGTTTGATCACCAGGAACTTGTAATTCGTCACCAATTTTCAATCCGCTGCTAGCAATAATTGTTGCAGCATCTGCAAATTTGTTACCTTCAACAGTAACTCCAAGAATCTTATATGCGGTTCTTTCCCCCTGGGCAAGCACTTGTGTTGAAGCAAGTAATATAAAAATTAAGAAAAGTGTTTTATATAATTTATGAGGATATGGATTGAACATCCTTTATGCCTTTATCATTCTTGTTAATTTGTTCAGATACTCTGCCAAATCTTCTCTCTCTTTTCTGGTATTGCCTTACTGCATCATAAAGATGCTCTCTTGAAAAGTCAGGCCAATAAGCATCGGTAATAACAAATTCTGAGTACGCAATCTGCCAAAGCAAAAAGTTACTAACTCTGAACTCACCGCTGGTTCTAATAAGAAGCTCAGGATCAGGTATATCTTTTGTTGTTAAATGATTTGAAATAGTTTCTTCTGTAATATCTTCGGAATGAATCTTACCGCGGGAAGCGAGCTCAGAAATTTTTTTCATTGCCTGAAGCAGTTCCCATCTTCCACTGTAACTGAGTGCAAGATTCAAAACCATTTTTTTGTTATTCTTTGTTCTCTCAATATCAGATTTTAGCTGCTTTTGAACCGCCGAGGGTAATTTGTCAATTTCTCCAATGGTGGTTAGTCGAATATCATTTTTGTTAAGTTCCTTAACTCTGTCTTTAAGGCTTTTTAAAAGAAGTCTCATAAGAGTAGAAACTTCAACTTTCGGTCTTTTCCAGTTTTCTGTGGAAAAAGTATATAAAGTAAGATACTTTACTCCAATTTGTGCACAGGCTTCAACAATCTCACGAACTGTATCAACGCCTCTTTTATGACCGGCAACCCTGGGAAGACCTTTTTTCTTAGCCCATCTACCGTTACCATCCATAATAATTGCAATGTGTGAAGGTATTTCCCCTGATTTTTTTAACTCTTCCTGGAGTAATTCATCAGAAGCTTTACTATTCTTACTCAACTTTCGATCCTAATGTTAGATTAAGCGTGTAAAATTAACCTTGCAACCACTGAAAATCAAGGATTTTAACATTTGTATAAAATGTTAAAAAGTTTTATTGCAATAATAGAAATGCGGGAAAGGTATATAAAGGTAAAAATTAGGATAGTTATATAAAATAAGGGCCCCCTCTTTATTTTCAGGAAAATAAAATTTGTTCCTTTTTACGTGGAGGAAATGAGGTGGGTCTTTCCTCTATTAAAAATAAACGTATATTTTTTCTTATGTCTTCATCAATTTGATTAAGATAAGATTTTACAATAGAGTAATCGGCTTTATTAACCCCGACAAAAAGAGAAACCTTTTTGTTTGTATTTCGTGTTTGTCTTGTTGCCAGGTAAATTAATCTGTTTAATAGGGTATTATCATTTAAATCATCTCTGTTTAATGTTATTCCAATTGCGTAATTATTTTTCTGTCGTGCAATTATATCAACTTGGAATCCGCCAATATCAGAAGGTTCGGGCAGATAGGTCCCGAACTTCCTGCTTAAAGTCAGATAACCTTTTTTCCAAAAATGTTCTACAAGTAAATCTATTTCTTTTCTTCTGTCTGTCATAACACACCTCTCTCTTTTATGATGCCATCGGTATAATCGGGATAACCGGTGAAAACTTCTTTGTTTTCAAAACTTTAATATTAGCAATTCTTTTATAATCAAATTTTTTTATTTCACTTGAGTTGACAAGTTTTCCATAAATAACTTTTCGTCCGTTCTTTTCGACAGCTATATAATAAGGTTCAATTGAAAACTTATCAAGATCATAAAGAAACTGCAGTTTATTTCTAGAAACAATTGCTCTTTTAAAAATTTCAGTTTTCATATTAAACTCCTTTCAATTAATCCATCTAACCACACCGGTAACCTTACCGATAATTGAGAAATCATTTTTATTAGTAATTATAATTGGACTGTACTTATCATTCTCGGGAATCAACTTTACTTCGTTTTCTCTAGTAAAATATCTTTTAACTGTAACCTCATCATCAATTCTTGCAACTATTATCTCATCTGTAAGTGCACTGTGCTTAGGTGAAACAATTACAAGATCTCCCTCAAAAATTCCTGCATTAACCATACTGTCGCCTTTAACCTTTAAAGCAAAACAATTTTTTACTTTATTCATAAATGAAGGGTCAATAAGCACCGAGCCGTCAATATTTTCTTCTGCCAGAATCGGTGAACCCGCTGCGACACGTCCAATTATCGGGATTCTGTTTAATTCAATTTCTTCATCTCTTACTAAAGTTGGAATTGAAAAATCGTCGTCATTCCTGATAATTGAAATACCGCGACTGGCATTGCTTTCAACATTCAGATATCCCTTTTTTTCAAGTGCATCAAGATGACGTTTAACTCCAAATGTGGATGATATACTAAAGTGTTTTCCAATTTGTCTTAGAGTTGGGGGATACCCATTTTGGCTAAGAAATTCTTTAATAAAAATTAGAATATCTTCCTGTCGATCTGTTAATTCTTTTTTCATAAAAATAGTGTTCAATTGTTCACTGCTAATATAGTGGGCAAATGTACACTTGTCAAGAGGTAAGTAGATATTTTTTATTGAATTTTTTAGAACTGGTGAGTGGGATTGATTAAAAGTATTAAATTTTGCCCTATTTCGTAGTTTTCCAATATTCCCCTGAATTTCTCTTCGAACGGACCAAAAGATAAAACAGGCACAAATCCAGCTGTATGGCTCTTATTTAAAAAACCCAGTTTCAGATTTTCACCATCTAGGTCGCCACCGGTGATTGCCATTCCACCAGTTTCATGATCAGCAGTTATTACTATCAATGTATTGCCATCTTCTTGAGCAAAATTAAATGCCTCGGTAATTGCAGTATTAAAATCTCGCATTTCAGATAGAAGATAATCCTGATTATTTTCGTGTCCTGCCCAATCAATTTGAGAGCCTTCAACCATTAAAACAAATCCATTCTCATTAGAATTCAGGTTATAAATTGCAGCTTTAGTAAAATCTCCAAGAGTATTAATCCTTTCGGATGCACTTTTTAGTCCATTCTTTTCCATCAAGCATAAAACTTTATCTGCATCAACAACAGCTTTATAGTCAAAAATGTTTAAGCCTTTATAGCTCTTATTTTCCATTTTCTGGATTACATTGATGTCATCTTTTCTGCTTCCGCCAATAATATCAGGCAGAAAAAATTGAGTTCCGCCACCGATTATAACATCAACATCGCTTTGAGCTAACTGAAATGCAATATCAGTTTCACGCCCTCTGTCATCTGTGTGAGCATAAAATGCAGCCGGTGTAGCATGAGTTACAGAGCTTGTAGATACTAATCCAACCGATTTCCCTTTTTCTTTAGCAAACTGAAATAGTGTTTTTAATTTATTACCTGCAGAATCTACAGAAATATACCGGTTAACAGTTCTGTGACCTGTTGCCAGCACAGTTGCAGCTGCTCCGGAATCTGTTATAAGCCGGTCTAATGAAGCAATGTTTACCAGGCCAATCGATTTGAAGTTACGATAAGGATTATTTTCATCATCAAAGAATGAGGCGGCAATATAGTTGACGCCCATTCCATCTCCAATTAAAAAAATAATATTCTTAGGAAAGTTCTGACCTATTAAAGAAAAGTTATTCAGTAAGAGGAATAAAAGTATCAGTAACCGAAGTTTCAACTAACTTCTACCCCTTTTTTATCAACATGAAATATCCAGTTATGAGTATCTTCCTTTTCACCGTAATGAATTGATGTAAGTTCATTGAAAAGTTTAACATCAAGCTCACCTGGTTCACCATTATTGAAGGTCATGCTTTTTTCCTTATAAGTTAACCAGCCGATAGAAGAGATAATAGCAGCCGTACCTGATCCAAATAAACCAAGAAGTTTACCACTTTCATATTCACTTATAATTTCGTCAATTGAAATTTCCCGTTCTGTTATTTTCATTCCCCATTCTTTCAATATTTGAATCACTGATCTTCTTGTAACACCAGGTAGAATTGAACCATTAAGTTTAGGAGTAACAACCTCATCTTTAAAGTTGATGAAAATATTCATTGTGCCGACTTCCTCAGCATACTTCTGATGAACGCCATCCAGCCACAGAACCTGAGTAAATCCTTTTTTCATCGCTTCTTCAGTTGCAAGAAGACTTGCAGCATAATTTGCAGCGGTTTTACATTCACCAAGTCCTTTTCTTACTGCTCTAACATAATCATCCTGTACAAGAATTTTTACAGGTTTAAATCCTTCAGGATAATAAGCACCAACAGGTGAAAGTAAAATCACTAACCTATAATCTCTGGAAGGTCTGACACCAAGTGCAGGATCAAGTCCATACATAAAAGGTCTGATATAAAGCGATTCACCTCGTTTGGAAGGAATCCAGTTGCTCTCAATCCTTACAAGTTCAGCTAATGCCTCAAGAACAAATTTCACATCAACCTGTGGCATACAAATTCTTTTAGCTGAATTATTTAATCTTTCAATATGCGTTTCGGGACGAAATATTACAATTTCATTATTAACAGTTTTAAATGCTTTTAAGCCTTCAAAAATTGTTTGACCGTAATGAATAAAAGAAGATGCAGGGTGTGTCATTAAATTATCAACCGGCAGAATCTGAGGATTGTACCACCCTTTTGATGGGCTGTAATCCATTTGGAACATATGATCAGAAAAGATTTGACCAAACCCAAGCTTCTCAGGTAGAACTACTTTTTCAGTTCTCTCTTTGATAAGATATTTTATTTTTTCCATAACTGAAGCCCTTAATTATAATTTAAGATATTCCATATTTAATGAAAATCGCAACAAATTTAAAGCTAATTGACTATCAATCAGTTGCTAACGGGCAATTACAATTTAAAAAATTGTGATGTTCCTACATACCAAAAAGGAAAATCCAGAGCAGATAATCAAGAATAAGAATGAGTGCAGCAGACAACACAAAAGAACGAATTGTGGCAAGCCCGACCCCTTCAGCACCACCTTGAGTTCTGAAACCAATATGGCAGCCAAGAAGAGCAGTTACTCCACCAAAAAAAACTGTTTTTACCAAACCTGCTATCAAATCAGAAAAGACAAAAAATCTTTTTACAGAATTAAAAAAAACTGAAAACGATACTCCCAGGAAATAATCTGATACTATATAAGCACCCAAGACAGCAATTACGTTAGCAAATATCACAAGTATAGGCATCATAATAATAGCTGCCAGAAATCTTGGCATTGCTAGATATCTAACAGGACTGATTGCCATAGTTTCGAGAGCATCAATTTGTTCTGTTACTTTCATTGTACCAAGTTCTGCAGCAATTGATGCTCCAACACGTCCAGCTATAACAATTCCTGTTAATACCGGACCAAGCTCTGTAACTATTGCTCTGCTCGTAGCACCACCGAGAAACGAAAGAGGCGCTATACCTTTAAGCTGATAGGCGGCCTGCCAGGCAGCAACGGCTCCGGTAAATACAGCAATTATAAGCACCAATGGAAGTGAGTTAACTCCAATATGTCCCATTTGAAAAAGTATCAGCTTTCTGCTTCGGGGAATTTGTGTGAAGTTTTTTATGATTCCAAAAAATAAATTTGAAACCTGTCCGAATTCCCTGAAAAATTCTAACGTTCCTTTGCCTAATTTTTGTAGTATTCTTATCAAATGTTAACAGCTCATTTTTGTAATTCAAATTTAATCATTTTGATATAAATAAGACTGAAATGAAATTAATAACTTCATATGGTCAAACCATATTAATCTCGTTTGATAAAACGAAATTTAAATTTCAAAACGAGACAAAAACCTCATTTGGTTTGAATTTGAGATAAATACTAAATTTTGTGGTCAAATACCCATCTTTAATTAGTTCACTTAAGGCTTAAAAACGCAGTTTATTAGATGAATTTGAATAGCATTATAATTGATATATCCCTATGCCATATGGATAAATAAATTGATCACACTTACTGAAAATTTAGATAAAACCCGGGAGGATATACTCAATAACCTTCCCATCGGCATTATTCTGTTCGATAAGAACGGAATAATTCAGTTTGCTAATACTGCTATTCGCAAATTAGAAATTCTATATCCAAACCTTTTTTCGGCTTCACTATTTGGGAAAAATATCTTTACTGAAAATATTATAATAGAAAGACCATTAACTGAACAATTGAAAGATCTGAAAAGGGGTTATCCATTCGAAATTGAAATAGAAGAGCTATCACTCCCCGGCAAAGCTAATATTAAATTAATTGTTAAAGGGACTCCCCTTATTGAAGATGATAACTTTTCAGGTGGAGCTTTGATTATTGAAGATCTGAAGATTATCAGCAAAACCCAGAAACAATTTGCGCTCAGAAGGGATTTACTTGAAAAAGCCACTGGGTTTATTACAGATCTGCTAGTTGTAATAGATTCAAATCTGATAATTAAATACATTACCGGCGATACCTCTTTAATATTTAAAGGCGCCATTTCTTATTTAGACCATTCTCTTCTTTCATTTCTTGATGACGAGTCCCGAACTGATTTAGATCAGCTAATTTCCGAAGTAAAAACCAATAAAGACAACTTAAGTTCTAAAATAACATTAGTAAGAAACGAGAATAAAAAGTTAGCTAAGGTAAAGCTCGTTCCACAGCTTGATAGTAAAAACCAAATAACTTTTATCTATATCTTTTGGGAAGATGTTACATCAATTGAATCAGAAATTGACGGGATAAAGGAAAACATACTTCAGTCTGAATGCTACTTAAAAGTGAACGAAGCCGCTGGCCAGGCACTTTTTTCACTGGATGCTGAAAATAGTGTTAAACGTTGGGATACAAATTGTGAAATGATTTTTGGATACAGTGCTGAAACAGTTAGAAGCAACTTTATCGGCAATTTTATCGATGAACTGGAACATAACAGATTATCTGATATTAAGAACTCCTTGAATGACAATTCATCGGTCAGGCTGGTCATTAATCATAAGTACGGTGATAATAAATTTGTTGAATGCTTTTTTACATTAAACAGTTCTGATGAAGACCGCCTGCTGGTACTATGTAAAGATGTTACAGTACAGATTAAAAATGAAAAAGAACTTAATAAACGTATAAAAAACTTTTCGATGCTTCTTACTGAAGCAGATTTTTTAGTTTGTAAAACTGATGAAACCGGAAACTTTATTTATGCCAATAAAAACTTCTGCAAGACTTTCTATTATACACACGAAGAATTAAAGCATAAAAGGATTTACGATCTTATTGATCAAAGCTATTTTGATGATAATATTTTTGATTTGCGTTCCGCAGAAAAAGCATCTCCTTTAAAGACTGAATTGCCTTTTAAAACATCAGGGGAAGAGTTAATTAATTTTTCCTTAACCGTTATACCTGAGTTTGATAACGGTGGAGCTGTTCAATATAACTGCTTTCTGAGAAGTATTGATGAACAAATAGAAAAAGAAAAGGAAGTAAAATTATTCCTATCAATGCTATCTGCCTCAAATGATGGCATATCTACCTGCCAAAACGGTAAAATAATTTATGCAAACAGGTCATTCGCAAATATCTTCAATTATAAATCTGAAGAAGAATTAACAGGAAAAGATGTACTTGATCTTGTGTCCGAAGAAGATACTTTAAAAGTTGCAGAGTATTTCCGTTTGATTGAAAGAAGTAAAGAAAATGCTCCATACAGATTCAATTTCCTGGGTAGAAAAACAGATGGTTCGGTTTTTCATGCAGAAATTTCTGCCGGCACATTTTCTTTTGAAAATAAAACACATATTGTCATGGTTGTAAGAGATGTTTCAGAAATAATACGTACACAAAAAGCTATAAGAGAATCTGAAGAGAAATACAGAAACATAACAGAAAATATTGACGATTTCCTTTTTACTTTCGAAAGATTAAGAAACAGTTTACGCCCCGTATTCTGTACAACCTCAGTACAGAAAATTACAGGCTATACGCAGACAGATTTTCTTGCTGATGGTAAACTTTTCTTCAAGATAATACATCCGGATGATTTCCAGGTATTCAAGCCAAAGCTTATGAACCTGCTGAAAAGCAGAATTCAGAATTCAGGCGAGTTTGAATTCAGAATAATTAATAAACACGGGAATATAGTATGGGTAAGAACGAAACTTAACCTTGTCAGAATCGGTGCAGGAAGAATTCAAAAAGTATATGGACTTGTTAGTGATGTAACTTTCCGAAAACGTGCTGAAGAAGAATTAAAAAAATCAACACAGAATCTTATCAAGCTCAATGAAACAAAAGACAGATTCATTTCAATAGTTTCTCACGATCTAAGAACTCCATTCAGTTCTATTCTCGGTTTCACTGATCTGCTTATTAATGATAAGGACCTTACCGAGGATGAGAAAAAACAGTACATTCTTTATATCCAGGAATCTTCGCATTCAATGCTTGCATTAGTTAATTCATTGCTGGATTGGACACGCCTTCAAACAGGAAGAATTAAGTTCGAACCGCAAAAACTGGATGCAGTACAGATCATTGAAGATTCGCAAAAAACTCTTTCCGGTATTTCTATGCAAAAAGGAATTGAAATTGTAAATCTTACTAAAGGTGAAAAACTTGTTTTTGCTGATAAAAGTCTTCTAATCCAGGTATTTAACAACTTAGTATCTAATGCAATAAAGTTCACTAAACGTGGTGGTAAGATTCACATTTCATCTTCAGCTTTCGAGAATCCGAGATTTATTGAGTTCTCAGTAAGAGATACCGGTGTTGGGATTAAAGAAGAAAACTTACAAAAACTTTTCAGCATAGAATCTAAATTCACTTCTGAAGGAACCGATGGTGAAAAAGGAAGCGGCCTTGGACTTTCTCTTGTAAAAGAAATAATAGAGCGTCACGGAGGGAAGATCTCTGTTACAAGTAACTTTGGTGAAGGCACCGACTTCAGATTCACATTACCTATTGCCTCTGCTAAAATACTTATTGTTGATGATAACAAAACTGACAGACTTCTTTACTCTAAAATACTTAAAAATATTACTCCTGATTATGATGTAGAAATTGCTTCTAACGGCAAAGAAGCTCTTGAAAAGATTAAGTTAACCCAACCAGCTTTAGTCATTACAGATCACTCTATGCCTGTTATGAATGGATACGAATTTGTTATTGAACTTCAAAAACTTGAAATGAAAGGCAAGCCCCCGGTAATTGTTCTTAGCAGCGACATTGACCGGCATGCAATTAACGATTACAACGAGGTTGGAATTGAATTTGTTTTTCATAAGCCTGTAAACCTTGGGCACTTCAAACAAGCGGTTGAAAAATCTTTAAGAAAAAGTTTTTCTGATAATTAATTCCTCCTGTACAAATACCAGTCTTTAACTATCTCTTCAACCAAAATAAAATCACCTGGGTTTATAGGGGGTATTTTTGTTTTATCTGTGCAGTAAATGTATCCTGCTTCTATATAATTTATTTCCATAATACTGAAATAAACACATTCAGCAAGTTGATCAGGTTTAAAGACTGATGAGAGATAATGTTGCTGAAGCATTGGTTTTATTTCTTCACCAGGTTCGTTTAAAAATCTGGCAAGAATATCTTTAAATTCAGTAAAGTTCAGTTTAAGATTCTCTTTTAACTTCTCATCAGTGCCTGCTAATAAACGGATAGAATGTGCAATCCATTTTTCTGAAGCAGGCAGACTTTTATCATTTAATATTGAATCAGCAAGTTGATGATAATAAACCGGGATTATGAAAGAACGTATTGCAGAAATCTTCCAGCCATCTTCATTCTTTAAATAGCAGTAAAAATCTTTCTGGTCATTTTGTGTGCTGATGTTTACAGAAAAAACGGCGTCAAGATTTTTATTATGGATTTCCCTGAATTTAATCGTTGCTTGTCCCTGAAGTTCTTCACCAATGGTTGGATATTGTAACTGCTGAGCCATTTCATCAGTAAAGTATTTAGCCCTATCCGGAAAATTTGCTGCAGAAAAGAATTGATTAACAAGCCACTCAGGACTATCGGCCTGATATACTGTTTGTGCTGTTGCATCAACAGACAATAACCATAGAATCAAAAAAAAGTAATGTCTGTTCATCATACAATTATTAATTTAAATTAGAAAAATATATCACTAAATCTCAAAAACACTAATTAACCCATTAAAGACTTATCTCTTCTTCAGTACATAACCCGATGATGGTTTTACAATAAGATTCGTTTTAACTGTACCAAGAGTTTTGGTTCCCGCCTTTTCAGGACTAACGATTATATCCCATTCACCATCAGGTAGAAGGAACTCCTCACTCAACCCGGGATTTGCATTCATCAAAACTATAAATGATTCGGATTTAAAGTTAACAGCATAACCAATTGCAAACGGATTATCTTTAATGTTGTAGAATGTAACATTCTTATATTTTGCTCTGCGGAATGACTCAAATTGTTTGCGCAGTTCAATTAAACCTCTATAATAATTAAGAAGGTCTTTATTCATTTCTGCATGATTATAATTAATATAATTTACTTCATTATCCTTGTCGTAGGTATTATGATCAAGCATTCCTTTATGAGGATCATCAACTTTAACATTATGAGGAATAACCTTACTTCGTCCAAATTCCTGACCGCTGTGTATCATTGTGATTCCGCGCGAAGTAAACAAGAACAATGCCCCGAGTTTATTCAATGCAAGTTGAGTCGCAGATAGTTTTGCATTCTTGTCAACATCCTTTATTACTTCATCAGGTTTTACATCGCCAAGTCCGATTCTAATAAAATCACCGAAAGTATAACCATCGTGCGATTCAAGATAATTAACAGCGTGTTCGGGTTTTTGAAATAATCCGTATTGATCTTTAACGAGAGTTCCGTTAACGTAACTTTTTATTCTCTGTGGAGAATTATTTCCATACCATTTCCCAAAGATCCATCCGTGTCCGTTAACAGGATTTTCACCTTTAATTCCGTTTCTAATCTGATCATTCCATGAGCCCCATCCTCGCAAAGAAAATCCGGCAGGATCATATCCGCCGCCCCAGGGTTCACAAACGAATACAACATCGGGATTTATTTTCTTTGCTTCGTAAATAATTGTTTCAATCGTTTCCCAATCGATCAGTTTGCCAAGATCAAAACGGAAACCATCAATGTGATATTCTTTCATCCAGTAGAGAACACTTTCAACAATAAGTCTTCGCATCATAGGACGTTCGGTTTTAATATCGTTGCCGCAATAGCTTTCAGCAATAAAGTTTCCATCTTCATCAAGTCTGAAGTAATATTCTTTATCAATCTCCTTAAGATTTCCAAATTCATATTCAGATAAATGATTATAAACGACATCCATTATAACAGCAATGCCTTCTTTGTGGAAAGCTTTAACCATATCTTTAAACTCGTTAATAGATCGTGTATCTGTTCCATTCCATTCATTCCATTTTAATTCACGGGTGTCTTCACTGTAGTAAGATTCGGGTGCAAAGAATGCAGCAGTCATATATCCCCAATGATTTCTTTCATAAGGATTCCAGGTATTTTTCCTTCCTCTCATTTCTTTATTGAAAGGAATTTCTGTATTAGCAAACTCCTGAGCAGGTAAGAGTTCAACTGCGTTAATACCAAGTGATTTTATATAATCAATTCCGCCGCGTTTTCCTTTTTCAATAAGTCCTTTATACGTACCTCTTTCGTTTGCACCGGATGACGGATGTTCCGTCATATCGCGTATATGCATTTCGTAAATGATAAGATCACGCCAATCCATTTGTATCCATTCATCACCTTCCCAACCTGCCTGTCCGGCAGGCAGGTCGTAATCGCTTTCTTTAACAACTATACTTTTCCTGGGAGTAAAATAGTCATTAAGACTTGCAACTGCTTTTGCATATGGATCAATACACAGGACTGCGTCTTTACCTTTGTGCTTAACATTAAAGCCATAAAATTTACCATACAACTCACCTTCAAGTTCAGTTTCCCAGACCGCATTCTCATCTCTTGTCATTGCATATTCTTTGCCTTTTTCTTCATCTGCTTTATTAAAGATTACCAGAGTCACTTTTTCAGCGTTGGGTGTGAATAACCTGAAAAGTGTTTTACCATCTTCAACAAAGGAACCGAGTTTTTTATCTGAATAGTACTTATCCAGCTCAGCTTGTCTTTTTAAATAACTTTTTTTCTTTTCTGATAATTGAGTTTTTGTTTTGTCACTTATATACAATGTACTACCTGTAATTGTGAATAATAATACTATGATTAAAGATATTTTATAAAATGATTTCATAATTCATACCATTGATTAAAAAAACGGAATAAACAGATTGAAACCTGCTAAATAATGATTTTACAAACTTACTTCCTCTGCATAAAACTCGCCGTCAACAACGGGAGTTACACAAACAATCGGATTTTCCGGGACACCAAATCTTTCAAATATCTCTTCAAACAACTGAAACTGCATTCCTCTTTTTTCCAGTTTATGAAACTTTTTATAACTCATAAATTTTCCAAATTTATCGGTAGGTGCATTAAATCTATACGCTTTTTCAAGATCTTCCCGTACACGGCTTTTAAGAAATTTAATTTTATTATCATCTCCGCCTTCCAGTTCATAGGAAACTGCACGGAATTCTGTAACGATATCGTTAATGATAATAAGATAGATATTAAGTATTATTTCGTTCATTCTTTTTTCTTGAATTGAAAATTGCTGCAAAACTTAAGCATAAAGCAAGTACGAGTGCAAACTTACACATTATACTTTCGATCATTGAAAGCAGTCCATAATTACTATATGCCATAAGTACAAATGCAATTATTACAGGAATTGCTGTAAAAATATATCCAAATAATATAACGGATGAAATAGTTTTTATTTTCGCGTCAGTTGTCTTTTTTATTGTGCTTATCAGCCAGATAATAGTTGCAATTATAGGAAGATAATAAAATGCGCCGTAAAGATCGCCGAGCGGATAATGATATGATGCATATAGAACCGCGCAGCCTTTAAGTATAAATTTATCAATTATGATGATGTAATAAATTGTGAAGAAAAGCGGCGGCAGAAAAAGAAGATATAGAAATTTACTTTTGACTTCGTTTAATGAAGCAGCAAGAATTACTCCCAATGGCGGCAGATAGCTTATAATTATAAAAGCTGAATAAACAAACAGCGATTCGTCAAAACCCATCATACATATCAGAAACTCCATAAACTGATATGAGAAGAGCAATGCTACAATTAATATTACCGTAATATTGAATCTGTTCTTCTCAGTGAATGAGAGAAGATTGATAAGTAAAAGCAACTCAATACAGGCAATAAAAAGTGAGACTATTCCGTTCCAGTTCATATTATTTTAAC
>DATHSU010000254.1:0-2577 GCA_035463895.1 Ignavibacteriaceae bacterium
TAAACATCACCCACAACTGCATTAGCATTTTCATCCTTGCTGCTAAGCTCATAAACAGTTTCCCAGCTTCCTACATCACTCCAGTCAAAATCTCCTTCAATCATAAAAACTTTTTCGGATTTTTCCATTATACCGTAATCAACAGAAATGCCTTTAATGGAATTAAAAAACACTTCTAAAGCGCTATCAAACTCATTGGTGCCTATCGATTTATTCAATTCATTCAATCCATTTGAAAGATCAGGCAGGTAGGAGGATATTTCATCAAGTATAACATCTGTACGCCAGACGAACATTCCGGAGTTCCAGAAGTAATCTCCCGATTCAAGATACGTTTTTGCTTTATCTGCATCAGGCTTTTCAACAAACTTAATTACTTTATGTATTTTATTTTCGACCTCTGATTTTTCAAAATTTATGTAACCATAACCGGTATCAGGTCTTGTTGGAGTAATACCAAAAGTAACCAATCCTTTTGAGTTGTACGCAAACTCAATTGATTTATTAAGAGTATCAATAAACTTCTTTCTATCCTGAATAAGATGATCAGCCGGAAGAGTGACAAAAACAGCATCTTTACTTTTTTTGCTTATAATTTGCGCGGCAAGTCCAACACAGGGTGCAGTGTTTCTTCCGACAGGTTCAGCAACAACATTTTCTTTTGGAATAAAAGGAAGCTGTTCCTCAACAAGAGCTTTCTGAACTTTGTTTGTTATGATAAGAATATTTTCCGGCGGGACTAAATTTCTTATTCTGTCAACAGTTTCCTGAATCATAGTCTGCTGACCGAAAATATTCAGCAGTTGTTTGGGAAGATTTTTTCTGCTCCGTGGCCAGAATCGTGAGCCGACTCCGCCTGCCATAATTAGTATATATTTTTCCATAGCACTCAAAGTTTTTTAAGAATTACGTAAATATAATCATACCGATTATTTATTGAATGACTTTAAAGCTTTATTTTAACAACAGATTAATAAATTAAATACGTAGCCAAGCTGTAAAATGCAAACAAACTATGATTACTTTACCCAAAGAGTTGGAAATGCCATTTGTGAGATATGGAGTTTACCCCGATGAAAATCGGGGACAGCGAGTTAGCAAGATGGCTGCAGATTGATCCAATGAGTTCCCAAAGACCGGGCTTGACGTATTACAACTACTGTCAAAATAACCCACTGATAAGAATTAATCCAACAGGTGAATACAAGCTTCGATCTGATATTGATATTTTGCTTAATGATGAATAATCTGGATAGTTTCCTTTTAGTTTCTAGCTTGTTTCTAGTAAGTTTCCAGTAGAGTTTTAGTGAAGGACTAGTTGAGTCCGCGTAAGTTTCGCCTAAAGTAAAAGCAGGGTTCTACCATATTATTGATGAATTGAATTATATTCATTTGAAAATAAATTACATTTGAATAGAATTTTAAGACAAAAACACAGAGGAATTAATTGAAAAATCTGCTTAACTTACTGCGAACTTTTTAGGGTAAGACCAAAACACTGTTGATTATAATTGGGCTTATCTAAGGCAAATTGTCCCCGGAGAAGAAAACACTGAGCTAATTGGTGGGATTCCTCCGTGTATGTAATATCAACGTGGGAGTCCTCCAAAGGAGTCCTTCGGACCTATGGGAGAACCCGCGGTACGTAGTAAATCACAAATGTATTTTATTGAGCGGAGAGGGTGGGATTCGAACCCACGGTACCCTTGCGAGTACACTACCTTTCCAGGGTAGCCAATTCAGCCACTCTTGCACCTCTCCGGATATAAAAACACTGTAAAAGAGCAAAAACCGCTTGCAAATATATCCATACAGGCAGAGTTTACCAAAGAAATGCTATCAGCTGTTTCCTGACATGCAATTTTTATTTAACTTTGCTCTACTTTATATAGAACTCACTTTTTTGATTAACACTAAATATTTTATTAAGAAACAGCAAAGTTTTTCTAACACTAATTAATAATTATTCAATTTGCTATACCTGGTCAAAAAAAATAAATTATATCTGTTAGCGGTTTTCGGGATATTAGCTTACTGTACGCTCTTTTCAATTTTTATTGTCCTGCTTTTTGATCCATCCGAAAAAATATTATCAATTGATAAGTTAGCTCACTTTGGTGTTTTCAGTCTGCTCACTTATTTCATATTCTTTACATTTTCTTACCAGGAAAAAATCTGGTTCATCAAAAAACATAGAACAGGATTAACAGTTATAGTTGCTTCACTAATTGGAATAGGAATTGAAGTATATCAATTATACACTCCTACACGCTCATTTAATGTAAATGATATGATTGCTAATTTATCCGGCGCTCTGTTTACAGTGCTGCTGATAAAATACTTACCGAAAAAAATAAAAAAACTTAGAAAATATTCAGTATAGTCTCTGCTTTTTTGTTAGCAGAAAATCTGACTTTAAGCGATATCTATCAATTGATCTAATTAATCCTTAGTTATTAGTATAGACTTCAAAATTCATAGTCTTTTATTCCAATGGATTTGCTGGAAGAGGGAAGAGGCTGTCTCAAAAGTCTTAAACATAAGGTATCCGCAATTTTCAAGTTGCGTATTTGTTAT
>DATHSU010000255.1:0-6129 GCA_035463895.1 Ignavibacteriaceae bacterium
TTATGAAGCAGATATTGTATTAAGAGAAGTGTTTAAGATCATTTATACAAAACTGGATAAGATGATTTCTGAAAGTGATGAAAAGACAAAGCTGTTAAAAAGGTTTAATAATTACAGAAACTATTACGATGCGATTGTTACAGCAAGTGATTCAAATGAAATAAGATTAAAACCTCATCGTGATCTTTACAGTATTGCACTGTATAAACTGAATGTGCCGAGAGAGAAGTTTACCCAGGTTGTGGGTTTTGAAGACAGTGAAAGCGGTACAATTGCAATCCGTGCAGCAGGAATCGGATTATCAATCGCTGTTCCTTTTGCAGAAACAAGCGGGCATAATCTTAAAGCGGCAACTTATATCTGCAAAAGCGGATTACCAGAAGTGATATTAAAACATAATTTGTTCTTATAATCTGGCACTCTGAATAACCTGCCTGTCAGCAATGCAGGAAAGAAGTGCTTCGTATTAATGGCTTTAAAAATTAATTATAAAGATTCCCTCCTTCGCGGGAATGACTAAAGAAAAAATGAAGAACTACAAACACAAAACATTTCACATAATATCAAACACTCACTGGGATCGTGAGTGGCGTTATCCATTTCAGCGTAACAGGCAGATGCTTGTTGATATGATTGATAAAGTCCTTGAAATACTTGCAGCTGAACCCGGGTACAGAGCATTTCATCTTGATAGTCAGTCAATTGTGATTAAAGATTATCTCGAAGTTCGTCCTCATAGAGAAGAACAAATAATAAAATATGTAAAAGAAAAAAGATTATTTATTGGTCCCTGGTATGTTTTGCCCGAACAATTCCAGGTCGGCGGCGAAAATTTGATCCGAAATCTTCTGCTCGGACATAAAACCAGCAAAATGTATGGACGAGTTTCAAAAATTGGCTACTCCCCTTTTTCGTGGGGACAAATTGGACAGTTGCCGCAAATTTATAAAGAGTTTGGTATTGAACTGATAATGTTCTATCGCGGAGTGAATTCAATCGATTCGCCAAAAGCAGAATTCTTATGGATAGGTGCTGATGGAACAGAAGCTGTTTCAACCCGCTTTTCTACAATGCCGCGGTATAACTTTTATTTTTACATTTATCGTCCTGTTGTTCATAATGAGTTCTTCTCCGATGTTGAATACAAGTGGTCTAAAGGAGGTGTTCCGTTTCATTTTTCTGATCAGCAATTAGCTGATGAGGATTATTTTATCGTTGATCCTGTTGATGGATACTATCCTGAAAATATTAAAAAGCAGGTTGAAGCAATTATAAATGATCAGGTTGATGATTTTACAACTCCACACGTGATATGGATGGAAGGACACGATTCAAGTGGTCCGAATATTAAAACTGTTCAGATAATAAAAGATATTAAAAAGATCTTTCCTGATATGAATGTCATTCATTCAACTTTAGAAGATTATGCCAAGCTTTTATTTGAAAGCGATGATATTAATGCTCTGAAAAAAGTTTACGGCGAAAGAAGAAGTTCTCAGTACGATAGAAGAAGCGGTAATATGTACGGCTACACAACTTCTGCCAGAATGTATCTTAAACAAAAAAACTTCGAAGCTGAGAAGTGGGCACAGTTTTACGCTGAACCGTTCAATGTTTTTTCAGCTTTAACCGGACGAGATATAAACGACCAGTACATTGATAAAGCATGGGAATTGATTGTACAGAATTCATCCCACGATTCAATTGGCGGATGCAGCCTGGATCAGATTCACGATGATATGATGGATCGTTACAGACAGTCAATTGAAATTTCAAAAGGTGTATTTGAAAGATCGTTGAAACATATTGTTAAGACTCTAATTCTACCAAAAGTAAGTGATGAAAATCTTTTTCTTGTTGCTTTCAATCCTAACAATTACTTAAGGAACGAAGTTGTTGAATGTTTCATTGATATTCCAAGAGAATTTGATAAAGGTGAATTTAACATTTATGATTTGAATGGTAATGAAATTGAAAAACAAATCGTAAAGATTGAAACCCATCAGCCGGTACTTGAACAGCTAATCGATCGCCCGATGTATTTTAATATGTTGCGTTATCATTGCTTTGTTGATTTGAAGAATATTCCGGAGTTTGGGTACAAATCTTTTTGGCTAAAACCGGTTGGAATGTTAAAAGTCAAAAGTAAAAAGTCAAAAGTTGAATTAGCAAAAAAGAATATAATTGAAAATGAATATCTGAAAATCAAAATCAATGCAAACGGCACATTTGATCTTCTTGATAAAACAAATAAAAAAGAGTTTAGAGATCTTTGTTATTTTTATGATGAAGGTGAAGCCGGACACGCCTGGGTCAATATTCCAACTAAACCTTTTATAACAACTTTAAAGAGTAAACCTAAAATAAAAATCATTCAGAATGGTGAACTTAGTGCTACAGCTAAGATCAGTCATAAAATAAAACTTCCAATAAATCTTTCTGAACGTAAAAAGAAAAATCCAAAACTTGCTACTGTAGTTGTTGATTTATTTATTACTCTGAACAAAAATTCAAAAAGAGTTGAATTAAAAGTTGAAGTTGATAACAAAGCTGAAAGTCATCGTTTAAGAATAATGTTCCCGACCAATCTTAATGCAGAATTCCATTACGGTGAAGGACAATTTGATGTTGTAAAACGAGCCTCTGAAAGACCGGATACAAAAGACTGGGTTGAACAGCCGATGTATGATTACCCTCTTCATCACTTTGCTGATGTAACGGATGGAAAGAACGGTATAGCTGTGTTGGTTGATGGTTTGAAAGAATATGAGCTTCTTGACGATAAAAAGAAAAACTTTGCAGTAACTTTATTTCGCGGGTTCGAATACATAATTGCACCAAGTTCAAGACAAGATTATTCTCATCTTAAAGGCAGCCAATGTCTAGGTAAATCAAGTTACCGGCTTGCGATTTATCCGCATAAAGGCGATTGGCAACATGGTGAGGTTTACAGGGAAGCATTGAACTTCAATAATCACCTTAGCCTTGTTCAAACAGGAAAAGCAAATGGTGAACTTCCTTCTGAACTCTCATTTATGAAGGTTACTCCTGATGAATTGATTTTTAGTGTATTAAAAAAATCCGAAGATGGTAATGGTTTTGTTCTGAGAGTTTATAACGCGACTGAAAGGGATGTTGAAGGTAAAGTAGAATTTTATAATTCAATCTCTAAAGTTGAACAGGTAACCCTGGAAGAAGTTTTGGTTAGAGAAATAAGTGTGAGTGATAAAAACAGTTTCACCGTTCAATTAGATAAGAAAAAAATAGCAACTTATAAAATAATCTTTACTTAGTGCTTCTTATTGTCCTTAGTGTCTTAGTGTTTAAGCATCTCACCACTAAGGCACTAAGAGCACTTAGTTTCAATTAGAATGAAAAAATTCGGAAAGATGAATTATGATAAAAAATAAATACGGTTACTTCACCAAAGATGGAAGAGAATTTGTAATAACTGATCCAAAAACTCCACGCCCGTGGTTTAATTATATATGGAATGAAAGTTACGCTGGCTTGATTTCACACACCGGTGGCGGATTCAGTTATCTTGAAACTCCGCGTGATAACAGATTAACAAGAATGCGATACAACTGTTTGCCCTGGGATCGTCCCGGAAGATATGTAATCGTTAAAGATGCTGATTCCGGTAAATACTGGTCCCTAAGCTGGGCTCCAACAATCGATAAAAAATACGATAAGTATGAGTGCAGACACGGGCAGGGCTACACAACAATAATAACTGAGAAAAATAAAATCCGTGGAGAGATAACTTACTTCGTTCCAACTGATCTGAACGGAGAAATCTGGAAAGTAAAACTCACTAATCTTTCAAACAAAAAAAGGAAGTTAGAGATATATTCATTCACCGAATTGTTAATGGGTAATGCACTGAATGATATTATCAATCAGCCGAATGATAAACATTTTACAGATATCAAGTTTGATAAGAAAAATGAAACGCTTGTCTGCACGCGCCGCTATTGGGTACTTAATAAAAAAGTTACTGTTGCACAACCAAACATTGATTGGAGATATAATCTTCTTTTTACATCCACGTTACCGGTTAGCGGATTTGATGGAAGTTCTGATAACTTTATTGGTAAATGGCGATCCGAATCAAATCCAGTTTCCGTTGAAACCGGAAAGATGAGTAATACAGAAATAACTGCAGGCGATCCTGTTGCTGCACTTCAATCAAAGATAACACTTGACAAAAAATCCGAAATTGAGTTTGCAGTGATTATGGCTGTAGTTCCTAAAGAAGAAAAAAATCCATTTACTGCAATTAGAATAAATGAACTGAAAAAACTAAAGACCATCAATAAAAAACTTGAGGACCTTAAAGCTCATTGGAACACTTATCTTAATAACTTCAAAGTGAATACGCCTGATCCAAAATTTAATTTATCACTCAACGTGTGGAATAAATATCAGGCGGCAGTTACTTTTGATATGGCGCGCAATTCCGGATATTATCACGGTGGATTATTATTTGGAACCGGAATGCGGGATCAATTCCAGGATATTCTTGGAACGGTCATTTCTCATCCTGACCGTGTAAGAAAAAGATTACTTAATGCTTTGAGATTTCAATTCAAGGATGGATCAACGCTCCACAATTATTTTAAGATTACCGAGTGGGGAGAGAAAACAAATCATTCCGATACTCCATTATGGATTCCATTTGGAATAGTTGAATACTTAAATGAAACAGCAGACTTCTCCATTCTTGATGAAGTTGTTACATTTTATGATGAAGGTGAAGCAACAGTCTATGATCATATGAAACGTGCAATTGATTTTGCAATTTCTGCATGTACTGAACGCGGTATTCCAAAAATTATGAACGGTGATTGGAACGATACACTTGATCATATCGGTCCGAAAGGAAAAGGAGAAACTGTATGGGGCGCATTCTTCCTTGGCTATGTTATCAGAAAAACTTTTGAATTACTTGAACACAAGCAGGATTACTCAACTCTTGAGAGATGGAAAAATAAATACGAGGAGTTAAGAAAAGTTATTGATGAAAATTGCTGGGATGGTAAATGGTACCTGCGTGCATTCAGAGATGATGGAAGTGAAGTCGGTTCCGCAAGAAAAAAACAAGGAAAGATTTTTGTTAATGCACAAAGCTGGTCTGTTATTTCCGGATTAGCACCAGTTGAAAAAGCAAAAACTGCAATGAAATCTGGTAAGAAATATTTATCTACACCTTATGGAATGCAGATAGTTTATCCATCTTATACAGAAGTTGAGGATAACACCGGATTGATAAGCAGATGTGTTCCCGGTAAAAAAGAAAACGGAGCAGTTTTCAATCACGCTTCATCGTGGTTTGTTTTAGCTTCAATAATGAATGGTGATACTGACTTTGCTTATGAAACTTATTCTAAAATGCTATCGACAAATTCTTCAAAGAATATTGACAGATATGAAGTTGAACCTTATGTATTCGCTGAGTATATAACAAGTCCCGATCACGATACCGAAAACCAGGCAAGTCATAGCTGGTTAACCGGAACTGCAGTATGGATGCTCAGAATTGGAATTGATTACATTTGCGGATTCAGAACTTCTTTAAAAGGAATTATCATCAATCCAAACATTCCATCAAAATGGAAATCGTTTTCTGCTGAAAGGAATTTCAGAGGGAAAAGAATAAAACTGAAAGTTGAAAATCCTAAAGGAAAATATTCTGGTATAAAATTGATTGAAGTAAACGGAAAACAAGCTGAGTCAAACTTTATCAGTCCTGATGATTTTTCTGACAAAGAAATTAATGTAAGAATAGTTCTCAAATAAAATCCATGATATTACGTCTCATCCGTTTGACCTGCCTGCCGTCAAAGCAGGTCCGTGTTCTATTCTAAAAAAATGGGACACTGATTGGACTGATGAGACGGATTCAACTAGATAAAAAATTTCTAAGGTATAAAAATGAAAAAACTTTTAATGGCATTCTTTTTAATAACAACAATCACATTTTCTCAACCCATAACCTGGACTGAGATAACATCAAGTTATACTCTTCCGCCAGGAGTAAAGGTTTTTAGCGGAGAACGTGTTTCTCCGATATTAAAAATCTTTTATATAGATGTTGATATGAACAATCCTGATCTGGTCATTCAT
>DATHSU010000256.1:0-4207 GCA_035463895.1 Ignavibacteriaceae bacterium
AGAATGAACCGCCAACATTGTTTATGTAATTAAGTCTGGAACTGGTTCTGTAAACGATATGAACATTATCATCAGAATCAACTCTTATTCTGGGGTAGTTTATATTTTCAAAAACACCTGTTGGAACTTCCTGAAAGGAACCGGATGTATTGTTAAAATATTTTAACGGACCTGAAAACAAAGTTGTTCCGCTTCTTCCGGCAATGTGAATAAAACCGTTTGAATCAATATCAAGTGTAGCTTCAAAGTCTCCGCCGGCTTCACCGTTTGATAAAAGAACTTCCGGACCTAATGAACTCGTTCTCAGATCATAATTTCTGTAATAGATATTATCTGCACCCTCTGTATAAGTGAAGTAAACAAAGTGCATAACACTATCGGCGCCAATCTTACCAAAAGGAGTAGCCTTGTTAAGTCCGCCCTGTGTAATTTCTATTGGTGCACTAAAACTGCCGGATACATTGTGCATATATCTTATCTGGAAAATTGAGGGATCGCGGGCTTCATAAGAAATATGAACATTATCATTCTGATCAATTGTTAACGTTGCGTAGTTATCATCCACAGCATTGTTAGTTAAGTTTACAGTGGAGAAATTTCCCATAGCATCTTCTTCAACATAATAAATTTCATTGTTGGCACTTACTGTTCCTAATCCGCTTGTATAAGTTAAGCGTATCAGACCTTCTGAATTATATGCAGCAAACATACGGTTGTTGAATCTGTCGTTTCGTGCTATTGTATCCTGCGGAAAAGGGATCTGTGCATAAATGGTTGAAGTAAAGAAAAGTATTGAGGCAAGTAGTAACAAATTTTTCATCGTGTTCTCCTTAATGAATGAAAAGCCTGTCATAAAAATGGGAAATATTTTGAAAATGTCAAGTTAAAAGACTAAGATTAAGATTATGAGCAAGAGTAAAAAAATGAACACCCTTAAAATCAATCACTCCCGTTTATCTGCCTTTGAGTTTCTTAGCGGGCTTTGCGAATAATCTCTGCGAATCCTGCCTACCGCAGGCAAGTTTGTGAGAAAAAGAAAAATAGTTCACGCAGAGAGCGCTAAGTGAAACACGCAGAGTTCGCTAAGTTTATCTTAATAAAACCATCTTCTTCGTTTCAATAAAGTCCCCAATCTGGATGCGGTAGAAGTAAACTCCGCTTGACAATCCGGCTGAATTGAACTCAACTTCATAACTGCCTGCATTACGATACTCATTAACTAAAGTAGCAACTTCATTACCAAGTACATCATAAATTTTTAATGTCTGATAACCACCGACCGGCGACTGCCAACTTATTTTTGTGCCTGGGTTAAACGGATTAGGATAGTTTTGATCTAATAAAAAAGTATTGGGTTGTATATGAATAGGATCATCTTCTATAAATGTTACGCCGCCGTTTGTTGTATGTAATATAATGCCACCTGCCCCGATTACCCAACCATTATTCGGATCTATAAAATTAACATCTAATAAAGAATTTGTTGTACTACTAGATACTGAATTCCAAGTTTCCCCCCCATCAATTGATTTAAATATTGTTCCATTTTCTCCAACTATCCACCCATAATTTTCAATAAAGCAAACACTGTTTAGATTTATCGCACTATTAATATCTTTAATATTCCAATTAGTTCAACCATTCGTAGAAAAGTAAACGGAGCCAGAATTTCCAACAATTATTATTTTATTTTCATTTATAAACTCTACTGAATTAAAAAGTGATGTTGAACCAGATGAGACGTTGACCCAATTTACTCCACCATTTGTAGTTCTGCTTATAATTCCCACATAACCTGAACCAGTCCAACCTCCGCCAACGGCAATACCATTTAAGCTATCATAAAAACAAACATCATAAAGACTGTGAATAGTTGTACCTGATTGTCCAACCCAATTTATACCAGAATTTGTTGTATGTAGAATGATTCCATTATCACCAACAATCCACCCATTATTTTTGTTAACAAAAAACACATTATTCAAATTACTCGATATGCCGATATTTTGAGATATCCAACTATTACCCCCATCTGTACTGTAAAAAATACCACCTGTTCCAACTAAAATTCTGTTTAATGAGTCGATAAAATGAACTCCAAGAAAACTTTCTGATGATGTAAGACTTTGTATAATCCAATTATTTCCAGAATCAGTTGTGCTTAAAATAGTTCCTGATTGTCCAACGACTATTCCATTATTAGCATTATTAAATGAACCACTATTTAATGTATTTGTTGTTCCTTTAGATATTGAGCTCCAATTAATTCCACCGTTAGTTGTATTTGCAATTAAATTCTCACCCACAATTAAACCATTATTTTCATCGACAAATGATATAGATTTCAATATTCCAAGATTTGTATGGGGGTAGTCTGTCCAATTTAATCCTCCATCAGATGTAACTTTTATTACACTTAAATACCCATTATTCCATATATATCCAACTGAAAAACCTTTTAATGAATCAGCAAAACTAATATCTACTAAGGATGCTTGTGTTTGTAATTGAGTTTCCCAACTTATTCCACTATTTGTTGTTTTTAGAATACTTCCGCTATTTTGATCACAAATCCAACCATTGTTAACATCTTTAAAGAAGATGCCTTCTAAATATCCACCTCCAATGATTGGCAATGTATTCCAACTTATTCCGCCATTGATCGTTCTAAGAATTGTACCCTCTGACCCAATTACTATACCGTTGTTTATATCTGTAAAAAAAACACCTGATAAAAGATGCTCTTCTCCGATGAAATGTGAAGTCCAGGTAGTTCCAGCATTTGTTGTCCGGAGTATAATTCCATTTTCTCCAACTGCAATTCCATTAAAATGATCTATTAAAAAGATGTCGTAAAGAAACGTAGATATTCCACTTGATTGTGTTTCCCAATTGATTCCACCATCTGTTGTATGAACGATTGTCCCATACACTCCAACTGCTGATCCAAATAATTCATCAACAAATGATACGGCTAATAATCTTACTGGCCCAATATTGTAGATTAACCAAGTCATTCCACCATTGGTGGTCTTGATAATTTGGCCATCATTTCCAACCGCATAAGCAATGTGAGTGGTTACAAAACAAACATCTTCAAAATCACCACCAGGTATAGGACTTTGCTTTTCCCATTGAGCATTTAAATTTATGGAAAGTAACAAAAGAAAACTGACTAAAACTAACCCGATCTTTTTCATAGAAACCCCGACGAATAAATAATAATAAATTACTGTTTCCAAAAAGCGAAAATAAATTTCAGAAAGTCAATACTGAATATTCAGATTATGAGTAAGAGTAAGAGCAAGAATTCCAATATTCACAATCTCAATCACACTCACACTCTCCAGCTACCGTATCAGTAACATCTTCTTCGTTTCAATAAAGTCCTCAATCTGGATGCGGTAGAAGTAAACTCCGCTTGACAATTCGGCAGCGTTGAATTCAATTTCGTGATAGCCTGCATCTTTATACTCATTAACTAAAGTAGCGACTTCATTACCAAGAATATCATAAACCTTTAGTGTTTGCCAACCGCCGACTGGTGACTGCCAACTTATTTTTGTGCTGGGGTTGAAGGGGTTTGGGTAGTTTTGGGAAAGTGTATAATCATTTACGTTTGTTCCAAAATTTAACAAATCCTCCATTCCTGTAATTACTGGATCATTACTGTATAATATTGTACCAGACATACCTGCTCCCCAAAAACCGTCTGAATCAGCGAAGGCAGTATACAAATATTGATCCGTTACCCTTGGCTGTAATATCCAGTTATTACCACCATCTTTGGTAATAAAAATATCACTTCCCAACGAGTAATAATTTACAATAATACCGTTCAAGTTGTTTGAGAAATAAATATCCTTTCCTCCAATATTAATTTCCGTCCAATCAATACCTCCATTTGTAGTATGCAGGGTTTTATCTGAAAATCTTCCAACCACCCATCCATTTAATGGGTTGTTGAAAAATATAGAATTAAAACCTGAATTATCATTTTTAACTATATCCCAATCTAATCCTCCATTAGTAGACTTTAAAATGTAACCAATTGGTGGGAAGCCATAATACCCACACGCAAAGCCTAAAGAATCATTTACCATAAAAATTGAATTAATATTTAAGTTTACGCTGTATGAAATCCAGTTTGATCCACCATCGGTTGTCTTTAATATTTTATTGCTGCTCCCAGCTATCCAACCGAGAT
>DATHSU010000257.1:0-4772 GCA_035463895.1 Ignavibacteriaceae bacterium
ATTACCACATCTTTTTTGAAAATCTGTTTATATTCAAAAGCTAATTTTGTAACAAATAATGCAGCTTCAGGATCATCTCCATTTACGTGAAAAATTGGTGCCTGGATCATTTTGGCCACATCAGTAGCATACGTAGAGGAACGTGAATCTTCAGGTGTCGTAGTAAAGCCAATTTGATTGTTTACAATGATATGAACTGTACCGCCGGTTCTGTAACCTTTTAATTGAGAGAGGTTAAGAGTTTCAGCTACAACACCTTGTCCGGCAAAAGCTGAATCACCATGAATCAAAACCGGAATAACCCGCTGATAACTTCTTCTATCACCAAGTCTTGTTTGCTTAGCACGCACTATTCCTTCCACTACGGGGTTTACCCACTCAAGATGGCTGGGATTGGAAACAACTGAAACAGTGATAAAATCATCATTAAGTGTTTTGTATTTTCCTGTTGCACCCAGATGATATTTAACATCACCAGAACCTTCAATAGAGTTAAGATCACGAATATCTTCAAACTCACTCAGTATAGAGTCAAGACTTTTTTGAATGATATTGGCTAATACATTTAATCTTCCGCGATGGGCCATACCCAGCACAACCTCACTAATTCCACTATCGGCTGCCTGATTTAAGAGTACATCTAAAACAGGTATCAAAGTTTCTGATCCTTCTAATGAAAACCGCTTATGCCCAATAAATTTTGTGTGGATAAAATTCTCGAACATTTCAGCTGCAATCAATTTTTTGAGAATATTTTTCTTTACTTTTTCATTGAAATCAGGAGTGTTTTGAATCGGTTCCATTTTACTTTGAAGCCAGACTTTCTCAGCCGGATTTTGTATGTGCATGTATTCAACACCTATTTTTTCACAATAGGTTTTTTGCAACATGTTAAGAATTTCGCGCAAAGTAGCAGTTTTCAAAGCACCAAAGCCGCCTGTAATGAAGAAACGATCCAAATCCCAAACAGTTAAATTGAAAGATGACGGGTCTAATTCAGGATGGTAATGCACCTGCGAACCAATCGGATCAAGATCAGCAATTAAATGACCGCGGACTCTATATAAGTTTATAAGTTGAAGCACTTTTGCCTGTTTAACAACTTCATCGGTACTGGTGGAATTATCAAATCCGCCTGGTTGATAATCAGACTCCCATTGTAAAGGCCGCTGAGGTATTCTTAAAGCTTTAAAGATATCCTCATAAAATTCATCTTTACCGAGCATCAGTTCATTAATTTCCTTAAGAAACAAACCGGACTCGGCTCCCTGAATTATTCTATGATCGTAAGTGCTGGTTATGTTCATAACCTTACTGATGCCAAGTGCTGATATAGTGGATGCAGCCATTGCCTGATATTCTGCGTTGTATTGAATTGCTCCTGTAGCTATTATTGTGCCCTGACCGATCATCAAACGAGGTACCGATGAAACTGTTCCGATAGTTCCCGGATTGGTAAGGGTAACAGTAGTTCCGACAAATTCTGAAGGGTCAATACTGCCTTTACGCGTCCTTGCAACAATATCTTCATAATTCTCCCAAAACTCATTAAATGAAAGTTCGTTTGCATTCTTAATATTGGGTACAATTAGGGTTCTGGAGCCGTCCTTTTTTTCAATATCAATCGCAAGACCTAAGTTTACATTTTTGCGTGTTATTAAATGTGGTTTACCGTTAATAATAGTAAATCCATTATTCATAGCTGGAATTTTTGAAATAGCTCTAAGGATTGCCCAGCTAATAAGATGAGTAAATGAAACCTTACCAAGATTTTTTTTCTGAAGGTACTGATTAATAATTATTCGGTTTTCTTCCAGTAGTTTTACTGCTATAGTCCTTTGAGAAGTGGCTACCGGAACAGTTAAACTTGCGGACATATTGTCAAGAATTTTTTGGGTGCTGCCTGCTATTACTTTTATTTCATCTTCAGGGCCCGGCTGGGGCATTTCAATTCCTGCAGGTAGTGTTAGAAATGATAACTGTTCTTTATTTTCTGTGCCATTAAACTTATTTTTTCCTTCAACTTTATCAAAGAAATTTTTCCACTGTTCAGGAACTTCGTCCGGTTTGGCTTCATATTGGTTATGGAGGTACTCAACAAACCAGGTATTTGTACCAAATTTTTCTAAATCTTCTTTTTGTTTTTTAGATAGTTTTTCACGTTTCATTTTCACTTTTTTTCTTGAATAAAAAATTTTACATATAAATAAAGATTTAATATCAATTTTATTTGATTAAAGTATAATCATTCTTAATTTAACAAAGTATTTAGACTTATTACAGTCAAACCAAACACTTCAACGAATAAAGGAATAAATCAAATAACTTGATTAGAAAGTTAAAAATAATCTAATTTTATATAAAATTCATATGAATTCTAAAAATCAAATTGCAGACATAAGAAAAGAATATTCGCTTGATCAATTATCCGAAAATAATGTTCATAGAAATCCATTTTTACAATTTAAAGACTGGTTTGATCAGGTAATAAAATCAAAGATTGATGAACCAAATGCAATGGTTCTAGCCACATCTGATAAAAATGGAATTCCCTCAGCCCGCACAGTTCTTCTAAAGAGTTTTGATAAAATGGGATTTACTTTTTTTACAAACTATAGAAGCCGCAAGGGCAGGGAACTGATTCAGAACCCGCGCGCTTCATTAGTTTTTTTCTGGAAGGAACTAGAACGTCAGGTAAGAATTGACGGGTTGGTTGAAAAACTAAGCAGAAAGGAATCTGAGGAGTATTTTAGTCAGAGACCTCTGGAAAGCAGAATTGCCTCAATTGCCTCTCAGCAAAGTGAGGTGATTCCGGACAGGCAATTTCTAGAAGATAAGTTTGAAATGATCAAACAGGAATATCAGGGTAAAAACCCTTTAATGCCTTTTGATTGGGGAGGATTTTTAGTTATACCTTACAGATTTGAATTCTGGCAGGGAAGAGAAAACCGACTTCACGACAGAATTTTGTTTGAAAAGGCAGGTAACGATTGGAAGTTGAGTCGTTTATCTCCATAGTGATTATTCTTTTTGCTTATTCGGTCTGTCTGGAAACGAAGTAATAGTTCTGACAAAACGGATTGAGTAATTTTGAAAGCAGATAATCAAACGAATTATAAATTGTTGTTATCAAAAGATTATTTGGTATTACCCTGAATGAGTTTCTCGGCATTATGCCGTACCTGCCATACTCAAGCAGTTCCATTTTACTTTTTTCATTCAATTCGGTAATATCTTTTGTTGTGTACTTATAATTGTGATTGTATTTTGAGTTAAGATACTTTGTTATAGCTTCAATCCAGGAATATTTATTCGGAAAGTGATAACAAATAAAAACACCATTTGGCTTCAGGACTCTTCTGATTTGTTTCAGCGATTGTATTTCATCGTGGTTTGTATCACTAACATGTTCAAGTACACCTATGGAAACTACTATGTCAAATGATTGATCATCAAAAGGCAATGCAGCGAGGGGATCCTGGTGCAACAGAATTCTATACTTATCTGGGTAAGTCTTTTTAAGATGATCGGAAAGTTTACATTCGTTTTCTATCGTGAATGCATCAACCTTATGGCCTTGGTTTAACAGGAAAAAAGAAAAATGTCCCGATCCTGCTCCCCAATCCAGAATTAACGATTCAGGTTCAGCATATTTCCTAATAAGTTTGTATGCATTAAGATATTGTGATCCTGATATATAACTTCCGAAGTGAAAAATGTTATGTTTCTTAAGATCATCAAAAATATTTTTCACTTTAGAAAGCATTTAATAATACGTAATTTGATTTACATTAATTAAAATCTAAATTTTCTCTTAATTACATCCGAACCCGCTATTACTGTTCTTAAAGAGATTGCTGAAATAATAATAAGACCGCCGATTATGGCAAAAGTTGTCGGCACTTCGCCATAGCCTAAAAAAACCCAAACGGGATTCAGCACGGGTTCAAGCATAGAAATGATGGATGCTTCAACTGCAAGTATGCGTTTGATGCCGTAGGTAAATATTGCATATGCTGCCGCAATTTGAAATACTCCAAGAAATGAAACCATCCATAAATCGCTTAATGAAATTGTTTCAATTTCAATTATGAAAGGAATACAAATTACTGCTACTATAATGTTTCCATAAAAGATTGCACTTTGCTGATATTCTTTTTCGTTTTTTCTCATACCAAGAAAGAAAGCAGCAAATGCAACTCCGGCAAGCAGAGCAACTATATTTCCTTTTAGATGACCCGGGGAGAGTTCGCCCAGGAAAAAAAGTATCATTCCAATAAAGCAAACAGCTATTGTGATTATATTGATGGGTTCCCATCTGGTTTTATTAATAATCGGTTCAAAAATTAACACGTAAATTGGAGCAGTAGACTGAAGAAAAATAGCATTAGCTGCAGTTGTTGCTTTTGTAGCAATTACAAATAAAGTTAATACAGTTGCATAAAATACTGCATTAAGAATTGCAAGCTTATTTACTTTCAGTACTTTCTTTCTAAAGATTACTGCAAAAACTATAGCAGCAATTAAACATCGGAAGAATGACAACTGCATTGAGGTCAGAGAGATGAGCTTTATTAGTAAGCCGCCGCTGCTCCAAAGCAAAGCGGTTAAAACAACAGCTAATACACCTTTAGAATGATCCGAAAAATGGTTCATCAATTTCTTTTCAATAAATTATAATTAGTTTATTTTTGATAAATAACAGAACAAATATATGGTTAATGATAATAATTTTAATTCAAATGTAGGGAACGGACTCCTGTCCGTTCCGG
>DATHSU010000258.1:0-19037 GCA_035463895.1 Ignavibacteriaceae bacterium
TATGATATTAATATTCTTGACCTGGAAAAATCAAATAAAAATTTTCACGCAAGACATTCGGCTAAATCAAGAATTTATTTATATCAAATATCAAGACGCAGAAATGCTTTTGAAAAAAATCATGTCTGGTGGGTAAAAGACAAACTGGATTTTGAAGCAATGAAAAAAGCATCAGAGTTATTTATTGGAATGAATGATTTTTCATCTTTCAGTGATGATGACCCTGAAGAGAAATCCACTAAAGTTGCAATAGATGATATCGAGTTAAGTGAAAAAGAAGATTTGATTTTAATCCGCATTACCGGCTCACACTTTATCTGGAAAATGGTAAGAAGAATAGTTGGAGTACTGGTTGAAGTCGGCAGGGGAAAAATGTCTGATAAGGATATTTTATACTATTTGAATAATAACTCCAATGAGCCGGCTAAGTTTACAGCACCGCCATCGGGATTGTTTTTGGAAAAAGTGATTTATTAACAAAATCATCCCACCATCTTCTTCAATTTTTGAATTTCGTCTCTGAGGTTTGCCGCTTTTTCAAATTCCAGATCCTTTGCCGCATTATGCATTTCTGTTGTCAACTGTTCGATTAAATCCTGTTTCTGATCATTGCTCATATATTTTAATACAGGCTCTGCAACTTTTGAAAAGCTGAATGTTTCTTTGTCATCTTTCCTTCTTACGTCCGCAATAGATGTAGAGGATAGAATTTCTTCCATTGATTTATAAATTGTAGCAGGTACAATTCCGTTCTCTTCATTATACTTTTGCTGAAGTATTCTTCTTCTGTTCGTTTCTTCAATTGTTTTACGCATTGATTCGGTTATCTTATCGGCATACATAATCACTTTGCCGTTTACGTTTCGGGCAGTTCTTCCGGCTGTCTGCATTAAAGATTTTTCACTGCGCAGGAATCCTTCTTTATCGGCATCTATAATTGCAACAAGGGAAACTTCGGGCAGATCAAGTCCCTCTCTTAAAAGGTTTACACCTACCAGCACATCAAACTCGCCAAGCCGGAGATCGCGAAGTATTTCAACACGTTCAAGTGAATCAATATCGCTGTGAATATAACGTACACGAACACCAATTTTATCAAGATAATCTGAAAGATCTTCCGCCATTTTTTTTGTGAGGGTAGTAACAAGAGTTCGTTCTTTCTTTTCTGCCCGAACTCTTATTTCTCCAATGAGATCATCAATTTGTCCTTTTATGGGTCTTACTTCAATTGCCGGATCAAGCAATCCGGTTGGACGGATGATCTGCTCAACCACAACACCGCCGCTCTTAGCCAGTTCATACTCACTTGGTGTAGCCCCAACAAAGATCACCTGTTCAAACATTTCCTCAATTTCTTCAAACTTCATCGGTCGGTTATCAAGAGCAGAAGGCAGCCGGAAACCATACTCAACCAGAGTTTCTTTTCTTCTTTTATCGCCGTTATACATTGCGCGAAGCTGCGGAACTGTAACGTGAGATTCATCAATCACTAATAAGTAATCATCAGGGAAGTAATCAAATAAGTTAAAAGGTCTTGTACCGCGTTCTCTTCCATCCATAAAACGTGAGTAATTTTCAATGCCGGAACAGTATCCGATTTCTTTCATCATTTCAATATCAAACTTAGTACGCTGCTCCAACCTTTGAGCTTCTAAATATTTTTCCTGGTCTCTTAATTCTTTTAGTCTTTCATCAAGCTCTATTTCAATATGGTGGATTGCTTTCTGAAGTTTATTGCGGTCGGTTACAAAATACTTGGCAGGATAAATAGGAACGGATTCAACTTCATTAATAGTCTTACCCGTCATAACATCAATTATAGAAATTCTTTCCACATCATTATCAAAAAACTCTATCCTCACAGCTTCTTCATACTGATATGCCGGTATAATTTCGACGACATCACCACGGGCACGGAAAGTTCCTCTGCCGAACTCAACATCATTTCTTGTAAAGTAAATATTAATAAGTTCACGAAGGAATTTTTTCTTATCAAGCTTATCACCTTTCTTAACAAAAATGATTTGCTTTGCATATTCATCCGGGGCACCGATGCCGTAAATACAGCTTACACTTGCTACAATAATTACATCTCTTCTTCCTTCAATAAGAGCGGTGGTTGCTTTTAATCTTAAACGATCAATCTCTTCATTAACTGAAAAATCTTTTTCAATATATAGATCACTTGAAACAACATATGCTTCAGGCTGATAGTAATCGTAATAGCTAATGAAAAACTCAACAGCATTTTTAGGAAAGAATGCTTTGAACTCTGAATAAAGCTGAGCGGCAAGAGTTTTATTGTGTGAAATAATCAGGGTTGGTTTATTAACCTGCTGAATTACATTTGAAATAGTAAAAGTTTTTCCGCTGCCGGTAACACCAAGCAGGGTTTGAAACTTATCGCCCCGGTTTATTCCATCGACTAACTGACGAATCGCTTCCGGCTGATCACCGGAAGGCTTATAGTTAGATACGAGTTCAAATTTTTTCATTCAGTTTAATCAAGCAGCACATCGTGTGCGTGGAAAGAATCCCTGTTAAGGTGACCTCTCAATATAGCGGTTTCGGAATTTTCAAGTCCTGCCGGAATTTTATCAGCATTGATCATGACAACCGTGTTATTCCTGTCAGAAGCATAAAAAACAGCACTGCCGCGCATATCTTTTTGAATGCCTCTATCCTGTAACACTAATACACGGATATCCTTTACTGCACTGTTATTAATATCAAAATCAGAAAAAGAACCAAGGGTGTCTGACTTTTTGAAATATATAGCATAAATAAAGAAAAGAAGAACAACTATTAATGTGGGAAATATGAACTTCTGATATTTTTTCATTTCTCTTACTGTTTTTTTAATAAAAATTGCGACTAAATTTACTTAATTTTGTCTCAACTATTCAATACTATTCAGGTTCAAAATGAACGATAAGAAAATTTGGATAATTATTGCCGCTGTTTCCGGGTTTACAGCCGTTGCTATCGGGGCTTTCGGGGCGCACGGACTAAAAGGAAGACTTTCCACCGAAATGATTGAAACTTACAAAACCGGGGTGCTTTACCACTTAATTCATTCCATTGCCATTCTCGCCATTGCATTAACCGATAAGATCAAAGGAAAAATAGTTATGTCCTTTTTTCTTGCCGGAATATTCCTTTTTTCATTCTCGTTGTATTTTTATTCAGTTATGAATGAAAGGATATTTGCAATGATAACTCCTGTTGGCGGATTATCTTTTTTGTTGGGGTGGCTTAGTTTGGTGTTTGCGGTGATAAGAAATAACAAATAGCTGAAGTATAATATGGCAGCTAATCTGAATTCGTTTGTTAACAAGAAATTACTTTTCTATCTGGAGCATTACAAATAGAACAACTTATAATCGTGAGGAAATTAAAAATTTGTAATAGGAGTATAGAATGAAGACAATTATAGTAATAATTTTTGTTTGTTTTGTATTTTCTTGTAGTGATGATTCGCAGTTTATGAGAAACATTGCCAACAAATATAGAGATTATCAAATTTTAGTTATAATTCCTATAATATCAAATAATGAAATATCTGAGACTTGTTTAAACAGCACCCAATTTTTTAAAAATACTTATTTGAAAAAATATTCTGAAGAGTATCCAGATTATTACAGTTTTCTAAAAAATGTAATTTCTCAAAATTTAATCCTAAAAGATACTGATCTAATGATTCCAAGAAATTATGATGTTAACAAACATAGTCTATTATTTGATGAGTATAAAAACAATGGATTAAATTATATTGTGAGTAAATATCTGAATCGAAAAGGACAGAAATTAGCAGTTAATAAAAATTTAGATTGGTATGATCGAGGTGCTCTCATAAAGATTATGTTTGAAGAAAAATATTATTCAATCGATGATGATTATAGTGGTGAAGTCTGGTTTTTTAAGGACTTTAACAATAAGTAGTTGTTGGGCATTTAACGATAATAATTACTCAAATCAGAGCAAATGATCAATACGAGCCTGCCTGCCGGATTGGCAAGTGTACTGAAAAAGAGCGTACCACCGAAACCAACTACGAATACTTTTCCCCAAATATTGACTAAGCCAGATACAAAGTATTGCGTTTATCCGTATGAATCTGGAGAATACTTATTTAATTAGAAAAACAACTATCGATTGCTTGTATTTTATTTATTATTGTTATAGTTTTTCACAAAAAAAGGCAGATAAATGAGTAAAATAACAGAGAAACAAGTTAGAAAACGAAAGCAAATTCCCTTGTATGTTGAGAAAGACGAAGATAACATTTATGTGGTAGAATGTCCTCTTTTTGATGGCTGTTACGCTCAGGGAAAAACACTTGACGAAGCTTTGAAGAATATAAGACAAGTGATTGATTTAGTTCTTGAAGAAAAAACAAATCGAGCAATACTTAATTCATATAACCCACGTGAATTCAGTCTTCACACAATTACAATTTAATTTATGACAAAACTCCCGGTACTTGAAGGGAATGAAATTATTAAAGCGCTTGCTAAAATTGGTTACAGGCAGGTAAGGCAGAAAGGGAGCCATATAAGATTACAGTGCATTGGGAGAAAATCTGTTACAGTTCCTGATCACACCGTTGGTCGTGAAATATTAAGGGATGCAAATCTATCGCTGGATGAGTTCAGTAGATTATTAGAGTGAAATATTAGTCGGAAAAAATATATTCCGCATTAAACTCCCTACTTCACCGCCCTCAACCTGAAATAAACCTCTTCCGGTGAAAAAATACCTGCAAAAAATCTTTCATACATTACAGGTTCAATGTTAACAATAAAGTCCATCCATTTTAACGCTGAAAAGTGGGACGTGATAAATTTCTTTTCAAGCACTTCAAACTGTGCACCGGTTTCATAGTTTGTGCGGTGATTCAGTTTCCATTTTTCATAAAACTTCAGTTTGCGGTTGCCTATGTATTCGTAGTTATCAAATGTACGGATTGAGAATGGAATTTTATGATCCGGATCGCCAAAGTATTTTGTGTTAAGAAAGAATGGCGCATAAACAATTAGAATTCCATTTGGCTTTAGGATACGGTATAGTTCTGTAATTGTTTTATTGAAGTTATCTATATGCTCAAGTATGTGCGAGGCATATATTTCATCAAAATGATTATCGGGAAAAGGGTAGGGCAATGAGTTAATGTTGTGGATCATATTTCCACCGTAATCTACTATATCCAGATTGATATATCCTTCTTTAAGATCTTTTCCACAGCCGAGATTTAATTTCATACGAGATTTTGATTTAATTTGGTTGTGCTTTAGCCCAGACTAAAGGATCTGTTGTATAACTCTGAAAGTGTCATTTCGAAGGAGTCTTCGACTGAGAAATCCTTCAATATGTCACGAAAAAGATTTCTCCCGTTGGTCGAAATGACAATTATGTGACTTCTGCAACCGACTCTAAAGTCTGCGGCTACGTTATTTCATATATAACACAAAAATAAGGAAATGTTTTTAATAATTGATTGATCAGATGAAAAAGAAAACCCCCGCATCACTGCGAGGGTTGATTGGATTAAAAACCGAATAGTACTGTTAGAGTAAATTGGAGATTATTGATAGCTCTCGTATCTGAAATTATATGCTCATCACTATTAAGCGCATAAAGCGGATCTTTTTCATCATTTAAAGATGTATATGAATCAATCCGGTTTGGATTTGTAGTAGCTTTAAATTCCTTTCCAAGAAGGTTGACCATATTATAATGAATACCTAAATCCAAAAACATCATAGGTCCGATTGAAAGCTCAGCACCACCGCCAAAACCGACTCCAATTCTTGTAGCTGATTCCATATCTATTTTATCGCTGGGGAGTCCGTCGGGTCTGCTCTTAAACTGAAACGAGCCAGTGATAGTATTCAAGGAAACATAAGCATCTACATAAGGGGTTATCGGGGAAAGCGGAATATCAAATCTGAATTCTGGTCCAACCCGGAATGATAGAATATTATGACTAATCTCTTCTTCTTTACCGGGTTCCCACTCTTCCTTATTGCTGAAGGTGGCATAATCAATTTCAGCTTTAGCGGCAAAGGTAAAAATTGAAGCTTTAGCTTTAAGATGAAAGTTATAACCTTTACTCATTCCATATTTAGTACCGGTATAGAATTCCTGGATTGTACCGCCATAATCGCCGGAAGGCATTAGATAACCAGCACCTACTCCGACTTTAGCTGAAATCTGAGAAAAAGATACTGAGGTAAAAAATACCGCTAATAGAACAGAAAAAAATAATTTAGTTTTCATTTTAATCTCCAAAATTAATTGAAATGATAATTTAAACTTAAGTTAATGGTAGTTGAATCAAAACAAGTGCCTTTATTTAAAATAAAAAAACCGCATTTTATGATGCGGTTTTCAAATGGTTTATATAATTCAAATTAGTTTAAGGCAACGATAGGTAGGTTAATTCCATCAACACGGATTTCCTCAACTACCATTCTTGCAACACCTCTTTTCATAAGTCCCAATTCAATAGCGGCTGCCTTCGAAAGATCCAGATCCCTGCCTTCAATATAAGGTCCGCGGTCATTAATTCTCACGACTACTGTTTTACCGTTTCTTGGATTGGTTACTTTTAACAGAGTACCAAATTTTAAGCTTTTATGAGCGGCGGTTAATGCCATTTGGTCATAAATTTCGCCGTTCGCTGTTATTCTTCCGTGAAATCCCGGTCCGTACCAGGATGACTTCATAGTCCCCATTTCCTTTAATGTTACCATTGAAAAGTTAACTGGATTCAAATCCAATGTTTCAGATATTAATTCATCATTTGCTTCCGGTACAACAAATTCATTTTCCTCATTAGATACTATGGTAAAACCCACCAGAGCAATCATCATTATGAATAAAAATAACTTTACGAATGATCTCAAAAAGACACCTCTTAGTTTGTGGAACAAAATTGAATGAACAAAGTTAACGTGGCATTTCAGACGTATCAACAAGTCGGATGGCTCAAACCCTATTAATAACATAGAGGGAAACATCCGACTATAATGGTGTTTTAGTCGAATATCACTTATTTTTGTTCAGTGGACTTAAATGAACCACATCTCCAACTGTTCTAGAGGCGTAAAATATTCGAAAATAGAGTAAAAACGCAATTATTGCGAATAATCTAAGATGCTTAATTTCGTAGTTCTTCTTTGAGTGAAAGAAAAATTCTGATACTTTTTTTACTAATGAGAGATTATCAGAACACTTTTTGATAATTTGCCAGTGTGTTTCCTGGCACTTTTAGGAAACGCGGTTCGTATAAATTCCAAACTTTATTTGGAGAAAACCATGTTACAACGAATAATTTTCCTTTTACTGATTGTATTTCCATTACTGATTGGAAATTCAAGCAGGTTATTACAACCCGTACAAAGTGAAAATGAAAACTTTTATCTTTCAAATTATACTACTTTCTCTACCGGGAGTAATGTTTCTGTTAATCTTTACCAATACAATAGAAAGACGCAACTCTTTAATTTCAAACTACTTAGAATAGATGATCCGGTCAGTTTTTTTTCAATGATAGACCAGTCTTCATCCAGGTACGCCTTTGATATCTGGGGAAAAGAAAAGCAAGTGCTGCTGAAATATACTTCGTTGTTTAAAGAATGGGAGAATAAAATTTCTCCGTTTGATTACCGGAATGCTAATGTTGAAATAGGCAAGGTAGATAAACCCGGCATATACATACTTCAAGCTGTCTCAGGGAAACAGGTTGCCTATTGTGGCATAGTTGTAACTGATTTTGCAATGGTCTACAAAAGCACAGGCAAGGAAGTTCTGGCTTATGTTGCTGATGCGAAAAGTGGAGAATTTCTACAAAAAGCAAGGTTTGACCTTTATAGTGCGGGAAAGTTGATTGAAAATAAATCCCCCGACAAAGATGGTTTAGTTTTATTCGACTTAATGAAAAGCAGTAATGAAAATCTTTCCAACATCCAGATTTTTGCTCACACGTCTAATGAAGTAATACTTAGTGATCCTTATTTTTATTTTAACCGGGGTATGCAGCAAAACAGAATTGCATACATTTACACCAATCAGCCGGTTTACAGACCGGGGCAGGAAGTTTTCTTTAAGGGAATTCTCCGCGAACGAAATGGTAACGAACTAAAAATGGTAGAGTCAACAGAGTTTGATGTTTCAATAAAGTCTCCCCGAAACAGGGAGGTATTCTCAGGAAAGATCTGGACAAACAGATACGGCACTCTATCTGGTCAGATGACACTGGAAAAGGAAGCCGATATTGGAACCTACCAGATAATCCTTACAAAAGACGGAATGTCATTTAATGGCTCCTTTGATGTTGAAGAATACAAAAAACCCGAATACCTTGTAACCATTTCACCGGAAAAGAATCAGTACTCATTCGGTGATATTATTAAAGGTAAGGTAAAAGCCGATTACTATTTCGGATCGCCTGTTAAAAATGCAACTGTAACTTTAAGTATTTATAAAAAGAATTTCTGGCGTCCGTGGTGGTGGTGGAGTGAATATTCCTGGTATTATCGTGGTTATTATAAAGATATGTATTGGGGGCAAACTCAACCCCAGCTCATTCAGCAGTTAACAGGAACACTCAACGATAACGGTGAATATGAGTTCGAATATAAAGTCCCCAAAGAAAACGATGCCGATTTTATTTATTCATTTACTGCTGAAGTAACAGATGCCTCAAGACGGGCTATTTCAGGAACAGGCGAAACCTATGTCACCAGAGGTTCTTTTACTATCTCAACATCTCCGGAAAAATATTTCTATGAGTTTGGAAAAGAAGTTAAGCTTAGAATAAATGCATCTGATTTTTCAGATAAACCGGTTGAAACTGAATTTTCGATTGAAATATTTTATCCATTCCGGGAAAAACATCAGGGAAGTGAAAAAACTGAAATAATCAGATCTAAAACTGATAAAAACGGAAAAGCTCTTGTTACGTTCAAAGCTTCTTCAGATTACAGAGGTCACTATCGTTATAAAGTTTTTGCTTATGATGAAAAGGAAAGAGAGATATACGCCGAAAGTTCTTTCTTTGTCGGTGACGAGAAATACTATTATTACGACAGGACTTCATCCGGATTGGAGATCATAACGGATAAAGATTCCTATGAAAAAGGCGACAGCCTGATTGCCTACATTTTCTTCCCGAATGAAAAGCAGGACGCTCTTTTAACCTTTGAGACTAACAAAATCATCAAGTTTCAAAAAATATCTCCCGAAGGTAATAGCTTCACAATACGTGAGAAGTTATCTGATGTACATTCACCGGGATTCAATATTTCTGTGAACTTTATTAAGGATAGGAGTCTATACACTCAAACAAAGATGATCGGTGTTCTTGTAAAGGATAAATTCCTTAATGTAAAACTTATTCCATCAAAAGAAATTTATAAACCGGGCGAAAAAGCTGCATACAGAATCCAGGTAACTGATTATGAAGGCAATCCGGTACGTAACACAGAGCTTTCGTTCGGAATTGTAGATGAAAGTATTTACGCCATTAGAGATGAAAAGGTTCAGGACATTCAGAATTTCTTTTATTCACCGCAGTATTTCTATGTGCCGATTTACAACTCACTTCAATACGGTTACTTCAGCAGTTCAAGTCGTGCAGCTACTTTCATAGATTTGAACTATTTTGATGGATCCGCTAAAGTCGGAGCAAAAGGTTCATCAAAGCTTTATGGGAAAGTGAAAGTGAAGGGAACTGAAGAAAATGCTAAGGATTTATTCGTTATTCTTAGCAGCGAGAAGAACTATTATACCTCCAAAACCGATACTTCGGGTAAATATTCTTTCGATAAGATTGTAAGCGGTGAATATGAAATTTATGCTTCAGTTCCGGGAGGAATTCTTACTTTCATTAATAAGGTGAAAATTAGCAGAGAAGAAAAATTTGATTTTGAAGTTGATGCTTCAATCCTGGCTGTTATTAATGTTCGAGGTGGTACAGGTGAAGAGATTGCTTTTATGCAGGAAGGTACAAACCTTGCCGCTCCTATGGTTGGTCGTGATCAGATGAAAAGCATGGCTAAGGAAAAAAGTGATATGGATTCTTACGTCCAAGCCGAAGTACGTTCAAAATTTGTAGATGCCGTTATCTGGAAAGCACACATAGTTTCTAATGCTAAAGGTGAAGCAAAGGTTGAATTTGATATCCCGGATAATCTTACAACCTGGAGAGCAACTGCAAGGGGAGTGACCAAGTTTACTGAAGTTGGTCAGCAAATAAGTAAGGTTATCAGCAGAAAAGATCTACTGGTAAGAATGGAAGTTCCGAGATTCTTCAGAATGAATGACGAACTTATCATCTCAACAATTGTTCATAACTATCTTACTGAAAAGAAAAGAACTAAGATCAGTTTTGATTCAGGAATATTAGAACTTCTTTCTTCATCAATAAACCAGAAGGAATTTGATAAAGGTCAAGGAAGAAAATCTGTTTCATCCTATGAGGTTGAAATTCCGGCAAACTCTGAGTTGAGAATTGACTGGAAGATTAAAATATCAAAGCCAATCGGTGATGCCGTTCTTAAAGCTGAAGCACTGACAAATGAAGAGTCTGATGCTGTTCAGTTAACAGTTCCTATTCTTCCAAATGGAATAAAGATATTAACTCCTGTTGTTGCAGATTATTCCGATAATACATTTGCAGAAAAACTTTCCTTCAACCTTCCTAATAGTATTGATTTAAGAACGGCTGAGTTTTCATTTGCTGTTTCACCTTCATTGGCAGGCACAATTCTTAAATCTCTTGATGATCTTGCAGGTTATCCTTACGGATGTGTTGAGCAGACGATGAGCAGATTTCTTCCTACGATTATTGTAGCAAACACATTAAAAGATTTGAATGCTCCCGTAAAATCAAAAACAATTGACGAGCTGCCAAAGTATGTTGAAGCCGGACTAAAACGGCTGTACAACTTCCAGCAATCCGACGGCGGCTGGGGATGGTGGAGTAATGATAAATCAAATCCTTATATGACAGCATATGTTATGTACGGATTAACACTTGCAAAACAAGCCGGATACTCTATTGATATGAACATATATTCAAGTGGATTGAATAGTCTCAAATCACTTCTAGAAAGCGGGACAGATATTGATGAAACCACCCGTGCGTATATGATATACTCTTTATCAACAGCATTGAAATCTGAAAAAGGAAATAATTCAATTTATGTTGAGATGATAAAAATACTTATGAGGAAAGATCTTAATGCATATCAGCTTTCTTTGCTTGGTATTTCATCTCACAATTTTAGCGAGAAGGATATTGCCAGCGACGCTGTAAACAGATTGAAAAAACTTGTAAATGATGATAAAGGTTTTGCTTTCTGGGGAGGTGAAAAGTTCCAGTACAGATGGCAGAATGATAATGTGCAGGGAACTGCATTTGCAGTTAAAGCATTGTTAAATATCGAAGGAAATTCTGAGCTGGTTTCGAAAGCAGTAAGATGGCTGTTAAGGAAAAAGCAGGGCTACTCCTGGAGATCAACCCAGGAAACTTCTGTGGTAATATTTGCTTTGACAGATTATCTGAAAATAACCAAAGAACTTAATCCTGATTATACAGTTAAGATAAAAGTAAACGGCAAAGAATTTTTCAGCAGCAGTATTGATGAAAAATCCATATACGTTGAACCGCAAAAAATTGTTATCAACTACGCTGATCTAAAAAAAGGAAAGAATGAAGTAACTATTGAAAAGTCCGGTAATGGTAAAGTTTATTTCTCAGGATTAACTTCTTACAACACGGAAGATTATTCCGCCACAGCTTCAAACTCGTTTTCAATTAAACGGGAGTATTACATTTTAAAGCCAGTCCAAAGGGAAGGACGAATGCTTTATATAAAAGAAAAATTTGACGGCACTATTAAAACCGGTGAAGATATATTTGTTAAAACCTTTGTAGAATCAAAGTATAATGATATGGAATACTTTATTCTTGAGGATATGCTTCCATCCGGATTTGAAGTTGTTAAGGATGTTCAGAATTATGAAATAGAAGGCGAAAATGAATACAGACCGTATTACGATAATTACGGATGGGGAAGAAGACCCTGGATTTGGAATTATGCGGATAAAGAATACCGTGATGAAAAAGTCGCATTCTTCGTTACTTATGTAAGTGAAAAAATGGAGTTCACTTATATAATGAAAGCACAAATCCCGGGTGAATACTCCGTTATGCCGGCACAGGGATACTTAATGTACTATCCGGAACTTGCTGGGAATACTAAGGATGTGAAAATAACAGTAGAAGATTTATAGAATAACTTTTTGAACTTTGCAGACTTTGTGTGAAGAAGTACTCACGCAAAGTCGCAAAGGATTCTTGAAGATCGCAAATTATTATCTTAAGCGCTGCCAAGATACTTAATACATCATTCCTAAAACAGAGAAAGCATTTTTAGTTAATTAGAATTGCTGAACCTTTGTAAAATAATTATACCAATCAAAAGCAATTCATTTAACGGATAATGAAGCTTTTACCTTCTGGAACGCTTTTTGGTTTTAATTTATTGTTATTGATTAAAGCTGCCAGAATCAGGAGAGAATTGAACCTATCGCAAACAACATATCGTCCGCATATTGCTGTTGTTGGTAAACGGAATGTAGGCAAATCCCGGTTTGTTAACACATTAATTGGCAGGGAGGTATCTGCAGTAAGTGAAATAGCAGGTACAACCATCGATCCTATTAAAAACCCATTAGAACTTTTACCTTATGGTCCTGTTCTTATTGTTGATACAGCGGGTATTGATGATGAAGGTGAACTTGGAAGCGGACGAATAACTCAAACCATAAAAACTATTGCATCTGCTGACCTCGTTATACTGATAATTGATTCCCGAACCCGGCTATCCAGCAAGGAACGTGAGGTAATCGCATACCTGGATAAGATTGAAGTCACTTATTTGCTTGTTGTAAACAAGATTGAATTCGGTGTTAATGAAAAATTGTTAGAGGAATTAAAGGAACTCCGTACAACTCACTTTGAAGTTTCTTGTAAAGAAGAGGTGGGTTTTGAAGAACTTAAAAGAAAAATAATAAGACTGCTTCCCAGGGAAGGTGAATTCTTTTCGTTAAAAGATATTATTGCACCGGCAGATAAAGTTTTAATGGTTTTACCATCTGGTCTGCCGGGTGAAGAAAATTCACTTCTTCTATCTTATATAGATATTATTGAAAACAATCTTGACGAAAGCACTATTGTTACTAAATGTAATGAAACTGAATTTTCAGAAACAACGTCAAAGCTTAACACTCCGCCAGATATCATAATCACTGAAAGTCATTTACTCAATAATATTACTGCTCTGGTTTCAGAAAAAGTTAAGGTCACTACTTTTTCTCTCCTCATCAACAGAATGAAATCAGATCTTCCGGTTTTTGTTAATGGACTTCAAACATTAAGTAAACTTAAAACCGGAGACAAAATTCTTTTTGCTGATGGGTGCAGTAAGCATCCTATCAATAATTGTAAATTTAAAATCAAGGAATGGCTTTGCAGTAATTCAAACAAGGAATTGAATTCAGATTTTATAATTGATGAAGATTTCCCTGAAAATCTTTCTGAATATAAATTGCTTGTTCATTGTGACGGATGTAAACTTAATCATACCGAAATGCAGACAAGAATTAATGAAGCAAAACTTATGGATGTTCCGATAGTTACTTATGGAATTGTTGCTTCTTACATGAGAGGTGCAATTCCCAGAGCAGTTGCTCCTCTCGGGATAAAGAGTGTTTAGTTTACCCTGATCAAAAACTCGGTCATTCAATAATTCAATCTACCAATCCTTCATAAAATTAGGATAGATTTTTATCTCCATTATTTTATAAAGAACAAAAAATTTTTCCAGAAAAACAAAATTTGCTCTATATCACAAACGCATTCCATCTTTCAATAAATCACTTCTCAATAACAAGAAATATTAGTTGCTATTCGTTATTATTGATTTGAATTCAACACTTAAAAGCGGTTTTTTCTTAGCAAAATCTGGCATTTTATATGAAAATTAAGAGTGACAAATTTTCGTATTGAGGATAAAATGCATAACAAAATATTTGACAATTATCAGAAAAGCGACAAGAGCAGTTTGATTCCTTTGTTACAGGATGTTCAGACGATTTACGGTTATCTGCCGGAGAAAGCTTTAAGGGATATTTCTGATTTTGTGGAAATGCCGCTCAGCAGGGTTTACGGAGTTGCGACATTCTACAATCAGTTCAGACTAACTCCGCTTGGTGAAAATATAATCCGTGTCTGCAGAGGAACTGCATGCCATGTTAAAAATTCAGCAAACATTCTCTATGCTATAGAGAATGAGTTGAAAATTAAAACAGGGGAAACCACCCGTGATAAAAAGTTTACTTTAGAAGGAGTAAACTGTATAGGTGCATGCAGTATTGCCCCGGTTATTCTGGTTAATGAAGATTACCACGGAAGAATAACAGTTAAAGACATTCCCAAAATATTAAAGAAGTACAAAACTGCAGCAAAAGCGGAAGGCGCAGAGGTGAAATGATGAGAAATTTATTAGGACTCTGCTGTGAAAAATGCTGGCACTCACCTGAAAGCGCTTGTGAACATTTTATTCAGTGCTGCTCCGAAGGTCCGCTCTGTCATCACGACCAGAAATGCATAGATAATATCAAACTCCTTAAAAAGCAATTAAGATACGAAGAGCACGATAAACCGATTATTATTATTGGAATGGGAACATGCGGACTTGCATCAGGTGCCGGTAAAGTAAAAGATGCAATTGAAGCCGAACTTAAAAAGCTGAACATCGAAGCAATTATTGAAGGAACCGGATGCATTGGCTATTGTGCCGTTGAGCCTATTGTTGATATTAAACTTCCTGGTAAAGACAGAGTATCTTACTGCCAAATAACCATAAAAGAGGTTTCAAAGTTTATTCAGACTACAATAGTCGAAGAAAAAATTTTTTCAGAGAGATTGCTTGGTGCTCACGGTAAATCTGATCCTGATCTAAAACAGATTGATAAAGATCCTTTCTTCGAATATCAGTTAAAAATTGTTCTTGCTAACTGTGGAATAGTAAATCCAACTTCAATTGACACATATCTGTCCTTTGATGGATTTAAAGCTTTGGATAAAGTTTTAAGATTGATGAAGCCGGAAGATGTTGTTAAAGAAGTTATTGATGCAGGATTAAGAGGAAGAGGCGGCGGCGGTTTTCCTACAGGTCGTAAATGGGAAATGGCTATGAAAGAAAAAGCCGACCAGAAATATATTGTCTGCAATGCTGATGAAGGTGATCCTGGTGCGTTTATGGATCGTTCACTTCTTGAAAGTGATCCGTTCAGAGTGATCGAAGGTATTATGATCGGTGGATATGCTATCGGTGCAACCATGGCTTACATTTACTGCCGGGCTGAATATCCGCTCGCAATTGAAAGACTTCAGAACTCAATTAATCTATGCAAACAATATGGTTTACTTGGGAAAAATATTCTTAATCACGGATTCGATTTCGAAATAAAAATTAAAAAAGGTGCGGGTGCTTTTGTATGCGGTGAAGAAACTGCATTGATGGGTTCCATTGAAGGTAAACGCGGAATGCCGAAACCAAGACCACCTTATCCAACTAAATCTGGTCTATTCGGAAAACCGACTGTAATTAACAACGTTGAAACTTTTGCCAATGTTACTTCAATTATTCTTATGGGATATCAGAAGTACTCATCAGTCGGTACCGCAACCAGCAAAGGAACAAAAGTTTTTGCATTAAGTGGAAATATTAAAAATACAGGCCTTGTTGAGATCCCGATGGGAATTACTCTCCGTGATGTTGTTTTCAAAATCGGCGGCGGTATTCCCGACAATAAAGAATTTAAAGCTGTTCAGATCGGCGGACCTTCAGGCGGGTGCTTACCGGAAAGTGTAATTGATACTCCTGTTGATTATGAATCGCTTAAAGAGGTTGGCGCCATGATGGGATCAGGCGGATTTGTTGTGATGGATCAGGAAACCTGTATGGTAGATGTTGCAAAGTACTTCTTAACATTCATCCAGGAAGAAAGCTGCGGTAAATGCGTTCCCTGTCGTGAAGGTACAAAACGAATGCTCGAAATTATTGAGCGGATTCCTAAATCATATAAAAACAATGGCGATAAAATGAGTCAGCTGCAGAGATTTAAGGGAATTGTTCATCTGCAAAGATTAGCCGATGTAATTAAAGATACTTCTTTGTGCGGACTCGGGCAGTCAGCTCCCAACCCGGTTCTATCAGGACTCAAGTATTTCAAGCATGAATATGAAGAACATCTTTATGAAAGAAAATGTTCAGCAGGAGTTTGTAAAGAACTTCTCACTTTCGAAATAAACAATGAAGTATGTACAGGCTGCGGATTATGTGTTAAGGTTTGTGCACCTGGTGCTATAGTTGGAGAAAAGGGACAAGCTCATTACATAGTTGAAGATAAATGTATTCAATGCGGAATGTGTTTTGAAACATGCCGTCTAGATGCTATCAATGTAAATTGATTTTGGAGAATGAAATGGTACAATTAACAATAAACGGAATAATAGTAAACGCTGAAGAAGGAATGACAATTCTTGATGCAGCTAAATCAGTTGGAATATCTATTCCGACATTATGTCATTTAAAAAATTTAGAACCAACAGGTGCCTGCAGAATATGTGCAGTTGAAGTGGATGGTATGAAAGGCTTAACTCCCTCATGCGCTTATCCTGTGCAGGATGGAATCGTAGTTGAAACAAATTCACCAAGAGTCCGTAAAGCAAGAAAAACTATAGTTGAACTTCTTGTAGAAAATCATCCGCAGGATTGTCTTATTTGTGTTCGCAATAAGAACTGTGAACTTCAGGATTTATCCGAACAGTATGGAATAAGAGAGCACAGGTTTGTTGGCGAAACAAAATCTCACGCAATCGATATATCTAGTGCATCAATGGAACGTGATCCTGCAAAATGTATTCTTTGCGGAAGATGTGTGCGCGTATGTCACGAAGTACAAAACATCGGCGCAATTGATTTTACAAATCGCGGTTTCTCTTCAATCGTTACTACTCCTTATAACAAAGGTTTGAATGTGAGCGATTGTATCTTGTGCGGACAGTGCATACTTGTTTGTCCTACTGCTGCATTGCGTGAAAAGAGTAATATTAAAGCGGTAGCTAATGCTCTGTATGACAGAAAAAAATACTGCATAGTTCAGATTGCTCCTGCTGTAAGAGCTTCGATTGGCGAAGAATACAATATGCCTCTCGGAACCGATGTAACAGGGTTACTCGTAACAGGTTTACGCAGACTCGGTTTCAAAAAAGTATTTGATACAAACTTTGCTGCCGATTTAACAATTATGGAAGAAGCCACAGAACTTATTAACCGAGTCAAGAATGGCGGAGCACTTCCAATGTTTACAAGCTGCTGCCCCGGCTGGGTTAAATATGTTGAAATGAACAGACCGGAAGTTTTAGATCACGTATCAAGCTGCAAATCTCCTCACGAAATGGAAGGCGCGGTTCTTAAAACATACTATGCAAAAAAGATGGGAATTGATCCGAACGATATGTTTGTTGTTTCGATTATGCCCTGCACTGTTAAAAAGTATGAATCAGAAAGACCTGAGCTTAAAGAAGATATTATGCCGGATGTTGATGCTGTATTAACAACAAGAGAACTCGTAAGATTCTTTAAGATAGCAGGAATTGATTTTAATGATTTACCTGAAGATAAATTTGATAATCCTCTTGGTGAATCAACCGGTGCTGCAGCAATTTTTGGAACAAGCGGCGGTGTTATGGAGGCAGCTTTACGGACTGCTTACTTCAAGCTGACAGGAAAAGAACTTGAAAATCTTGAGTTTGACGAAATACGTGGAATGGAAGGTGTAAAAGAGGCTTCGATTTCGATTGGTGATATGACAGTTAACATTGCAGTTGTGAACGGCATCGGTAATGTTAAGCCAATTCTGGATCAGGTGCAGGCAGGAACATCAAAACATCATTTTGTTGAAGTGATGGCTTGTCCCGGAGGTTGCATAAACGGCGGTGGGCAGCCCATACATCAGAAACCTGAAAAGGTGATGAAACGTGTTAAAGTTCTTTATCAGATTGACTCAAGTGCTAAGAACAGAAGATCACACGAGAATGAGTCTGTAAAAACATTATATAAAGAATTTTTCGGTGAACCGAATTCACATAAAGCTCACGAGATTTTACATACAGAATATTTTGATAAAAAAAAGTCATTACGGAATTAATTGATTGTCATTTCGACCCCGAACTCACAGTAGTTGAGTTTAGTCGGGGGAGAAACCTATGTAAAACTAAGATTCCTCACTTCATTCGGAATGACAGCTAAATAAATATGAATCACATAATAGTAAGCACAATAACAGATCAGTGTAAGAGATGTTACTCCTGTGTGAGAGAATGTCCTGCAAAAGCCATCCGTGTAATTGACGGACAGGCACAAGTCATCTATGAAAGATGTATTGCGTGCGGACATTGTGTTAAGGTTTGCTCCCAGGATGCAAAACAGATTTACAATGAAATTGATATTACTTACAAAATGCTTGAAGAGGGTAATATAGTTGCTATTATTGCTCCTTCATTCGCTGCATCATTTCCTGATGATTATAAAAAAGTTCCAACAGCATTAAGAAAACTAGGATTCGATAAAGTTATTGAAACTGCTTTTGGTGCAGATCTGATTGCTAATGATTATATGCGCGAAATCCATAATGATGATGGTAAAACGATAATCAGTTCCGCCTGTCCTGCGGTTGTTAGTTTTATACAAAAGTACTATGTGGATCTGGTCCCTAACCTTGCAAAAGTTGTTTCGCCTATGATTGCTTTAGGTAGATATCTTAAAAAAGAATCTGAAGATGTAAAAATAATTTTTATAGGTCCTTGTGTTGCAAAGAAAAATGAAGCCGAAGATGAAAATGTGGCAGGAGTTATTGATGCAGTTCTGACTTTTACAGAATTAAAAGAAATGTTG
>DATHSU010000259.1:0-2194 GCA_035463895.1 Ignavibacteriaceae bacterium
GTGAAGGCGGTACAGCTTTTGTTTTATCTGATAAAAATTCAGTTGTAAGTTTAGATATTAATCGGGTTCGATTAAAAAGACAGGATCAGAAATTTGGTAAAAATAATTTTTCAAGACCAAACTCTGATGATAGCAATAAAATACTACCTGCAGATGAAATATTAGAACAATTTCATTCTGTGAAAATAAAAAAAGTAAACGGCAGTGCTTTAGTTCTTCCTTTTGCAGCAAACTCATTTGATATAATCATCCTGCAGGATGTCATTGAACATATTGAACAAACTCAAATAATCATTGAAGAAATTCACAGAGTGCTGAAACCACAGGGAGTTTTATACCTCAGCACACCAAACAAGTTATCTGTATTTAATATAATTTCCGATCCGCATTGGGGAATGCCTTTTCTATCATTACTGAACCGACAGAAAATTAAGAATTTTTATTTAAAAAGATTCAGAAAAATTGAAATGCACCGAACTGATATCGCTGAGTTATTATCGCTGAATGATCTGCTGAAATTCTTTTCAAACTTTTTTCAAGTGCGTCTCTTCACGACTTACACGGTTAAAGAATTGCTGAATGGTAATAAAGGGATTGTTTGGAGTGATTTCCATTTATCTCTGATGAAAATTATAAAAAAAACACGAATTGATAGAGTTTTAATTTCAGCAGCTAATGATAAGTTCGGAATAATCAATAAGTACTTAACTCCGACTTTTTATATGGTTTTGATAAAACAATAGTTCACAAGGATTTGAAATAAAAATCAAATAATATATTTTTCGTTTAAAGGTTTTATTAAATGGACTACGATAAACTATCCCAAAAAGCAATAGAAGCAAAAAAACTTGCCTTACCTCCCTATTCTAATTTCAGAGTGGGTGCTGCACTCCTTACTGCAGATGATAAATTATACCTTGGATGCAATATAGAAACAAGCTCATACAGTTTAACAATATGTGCTGAACGTACAGCAGTATTTAAAGCAATATCTGAAGGTGAAAGAAAATTTAAAGCCATTGCAATCGCAAGTGATGCAGAGGATTTTATTTCTCCCTGCGGTGCCTGCAGACAGGTTATAAGTGACTTATGCGGAGATATTGACGTAATAATGCTTAATTCAAAGGGCGAAAAAAGAATTGAAAAGATGTCAACTCTGCTTCCATACGCTTTTAGTGATAAGGATCTTAAATAATTTAATTAACAATTTTAATTGCACTAACTACTTATTTTTTATATGAATGAACTCGCCCCGCACTCAATGCCGAAAGATATAGGGTGGATTGAAGTGATAGCCGGCTGTATGTTCAGCGGTAAAACTGAGGAACTGATCCGCCGTGTAAGAAGAGCAACCATAGCAAAACAAAAAGTAAAAGTTTTCAAACCTAAAATAGATACCCGCTATTCTGAAGGTTCAATAGTTTCGCACAGCGAACAATCGCTGCCATCTACGATAGTCGAGGATGTTAGAGAAATTATTCATCTTTCTAAAGATGCACAGGTGGTTGGAATTGATGAAGCCCAGTTTTTTTCCAATGATCTGATGCATGTCTGTAACACGCTCGCCTCAAATGGTAAAAGAGTTATAGTAGCAGGACTCGATCAGGATTATCGTGGTATCCCATTCGAGCCAATGCCGCAATTATTGGCTATTGCAGAATATATAACAAAGACTCTGGCCATTTGTGTTAACTGCGGAAATCCTGCCGATAAAACACAGCGTAAAATCGTTTCTGCTGAACGGGTTGTTGTTGGCGCATCAGATATTTATGAAGCGCGATGCCGCAAATGTCATTATATTCCGGAAGAAAATTAAAATAACAATATGGATTTAAATTCAGTTCTTCGGGGAATTTTAGGAATACTTCTTTTAATTGGTATTTCTTTCCTTATCTCAAATAACAAAAAGAAAATTAACTGGCGTCTTGTTCTTTCGGGATTAAGCATTCAATTTGTATTTGCTTTACTCATACTAAAAGGTGAAAATCTTCGCAGTATCTTTGCTCCATTAGCCTGGCCGAAAGATTTCTTTGCTTCGGTAAGTTATGTTTTCGTGCTTGTATTGAACTTCACAACTGAAGGCGCACAATTTGTTTTCGGTAATCTGGCTTTACCACCGGGATCTGAAAATAGTCTTGGTTTCTTTTTCGCATTTCAGGTACTACCGACAATTATTTTCTTTGCAAGTCTAATG
>DATHSU010000260.1:0-10902 GCA_035463895.1 Ignavibacteriaceae bacterium
GTAAATTTTTCTTAAGCAATAACAAAAATTCCGGTATGATAGTGAACTGATTCCGAAACCAATTCCCAACAAAAATTGTAAAAAAATTTGCAATTATTGTAATTATTACCGGAATTCAATTGTATTGAGTCCTGCTAATAAAAATGAAAAGTTTAAGATTTTATAATTTTTATCTGATATTCTGTTGTTTTTACTTGATTATTTAAGGACTAAAGTCTATTTTTAAGTAGACTTAATCTAAATAATATTAAAATTTGATCTCAACGGTATAAAAATGAAAACTGCTGCAAGTTTAAGATTTGGTGAAAAAGTAATAATCAGCGATATAGATTCTTCAAACCCATCATTCAGAAGACTATTAGAAGTTGGTTTTACACCAGGACAGGAAATCCAGCTCATAAATACTTCTGCTTTCAATGATCCAATGGCATTTGCAGTAAGAGGTACATTAATTGCCATCCGGAAAAATGAAGCAGAATGTATAATAGTTTCATAGTTTGATGAACTCTCCCGTTCTAACGGAACTCCCGCTTATAACATTAGTAGGTCCGCCCAACTCGGGTAAAACAACTCTATTCAACTATTTGAGTGGAAAGAAATTTAAGACTGTTAATTATCCCGGATCAACAGTTGAGTATTCTACTGCAAAAATCTTAAGTAAGTATAATCTTCAAGCTGATCTGCTTGATTCACCGGGAATAATTAGTTTAAATCCAGGGTCCCCCGATGAAGAAGTATCGGTAAGTTCACTTTACAATCATCCCAAACTTGGCGCACCTGATCTTGTTATTGTTACAGTCGATGCCAGTCAGATTACACGTCATTTATTCCTGGCAAAACAACTAGTGATGTCAGGGTTCAAAATGATAATTGCGGTAACTATGGTTGATCTCCTGCATAGACGCAATTTAACAGTTTCCAGCAAAATGTTAAGTAAAGAATTAGGTTGTGATGTTGTTTTAATTGATGGAAGAACCGGTAAAGGAATTAACGATATTATTGATCTGATCAAAAAGAATATTGAATCTTTATCGTCTGCTAGAAAAACAGCACCAACAAAAACATTTTCAAATTCGGATAAAAATGAATTGCTTGGCATATATCACGATTTGGAGGGAATTGAAAATAAAGTACTTGAGCCATTAAATAAGAATAGCAGTAATGTAGATTTTGAAAAGGCTAATGCAGAACTAATAGTCTTAAATCCGACGATAAAAGAAGCTATTAATAAACCCGATGAAGTTACTTTAAGAATAGATAAATTTTTATTACATCGTTTCTGGGGACTGTTCTTTTTCTTTATGATAATGGCTGCAATATTCACATCCATTTTCTGGATAGCCGATCCATTTATGGGTTATGTAGATGATTTTTTTGTTTTATTTGCTGAATCAGCCTCAGAATTTCTAGGTGACGGATGGTTTAGTAACCTTGTTGCAGACGGAATTATTACCGGAACGGGTGCTGTACTTGTATTTTTACCCCAAATATTAATTCTTTTTCTCATACTCGGGTTACTTGAAGATACAGGCTACCTTGCCCGCGGTGCAATGTTAATTGACAGACCCCTTTCCAAAATTGGCCTAAATGGAAAGTCTTTTGTACCAATGTTATCCGGATTCGCTTGTGCAATTCCCGCTATGATGGCTGCAAGAACAATTGCAAACAGAAAAGAAAGATTACTGACGATTTTTATAATTCCTTTAATGAGCTGCAGCGCAAGACTTCCTGTTTATGCACTTTTAATCGCCTTTTTAATACCAGGTGAAAAACCGTGGATTGGCGGATTAATTCTTGCGATTATATATATATTCAGTATTGTAAGCTCACTCATAGCTGCCGCAATTATAAATAAGTACAATAAAAGCCTATTGCGAGCTAAAGACGACTCTTCATTTATTCTTGAACTACCTGCTTATCGGGTTCCTAAACCACTGATTGTTTTAAGAAATTCTTTTGAAAGTGCTAAACAATATATAACACATGCAGGGCCGGTTATATTAGTTTTTTCTATTGTACTTTGGTTCTTAACTTACTTTCCAAATCATTCACCAGAAATTCCGGATGCTCATTTAATGGATGAGACAGAACTAGCGGAATTAATTACCGCTGAAAGATTATCATCATCCTATTCCTCGATTCTAGGTAAAGTTATTGAACCTGTTATGACTCCTATTGGAATGGACTGGCGCGTTGGTGTATCACTAATTGCTACATTTGCAGCACGCGAAGTATTTGTAAGCTCAATGGCACTAATATTTAGGGTAACGGCTGACGAGGAAAGTCTCCAGTCATCAATACTTACTTCAATGAGATCAGCAAAAAATGAGAAAACGGGCAAATTACTTTTTACACCTGCAACAATAATTGGGTTAATAGTATTTTTTATTTTTGCACTGCAATGTATATCAACGCTTGCTGTAAGCCGAAAAGAAACCGGAAGCTGGCGAATACCTTTTCTGCAAGTTACATTGTTTACAGTATTAGCTTATCTTTTTACATTTATTACAGTAAACGGACTAAGATTTTTAGGTCTGCCTTAGTTTATTATTCTTGCTATTAGTAAATAGTACATATATTTTTGGAGTAAATTCTAAATAAACCTGCCGGAAAGAAATTGAAAAATCAAAAAGCTGAAGAAATATTCCGAGAATTTCTAAAAAGAGGCAAAAACCGAATAACACCCGAAAGATTCGAGGTTTTAGATGCTGCCCTGGATCACGATGGTCATTTTGGAGCAGATGATCTTTTCATCAAAATGAAAAATGATAATTCGCGTGTATCAAGAGCTACGGTCTATAATACACTTGAGTTATTAGCTCAATGCGAACTAATCAGCAGAAGAAATTTTGGCGATAATATCACCCGCTTTGAGAGTAATTATAAAAGACAAACCCACGACCACCTTATATGTATTGATTGCGGAAAAATTGTTGAATTTTCGGAGCCAAAGATCAAAAAACTTCCCGCTTTAATATGTGAAGAACTGGGTTTTGAACTGGATAGTTATTCGTTCAACATATTTGCACGCTGTAAAGATAAATCTCAGTGCAAACAGAATAAATAGTCAATAATTATAATTTCCAAATAATAAAGTCAGTTTTATGAAATCAACTAAGTATCCGCTTAGCTGGAAGAAAAAAGAATTTTCGATAAAAATATTTTGTTCAATACCAAATATTGCAACCGGTATTCTTATCAAAGCAGGTAAAGCAAATTTTGTTGTTGATCCCGGTGATGGAATTCTTCGTGATTTAAACAAGGAATTATCACCTGAGGAGATATTAAAAATATCAGATCTGTTTATTACCCACGGACATCACGATCATGTCGGCGGTGTCTGGTCTTTGCTTACTTATATGAGAGTAATGAATAAAAAATCTCCATTGTATATTCATTTTCCTAAAGGCTGTGTGGAAATTGAAACCATACACAGTGCATTCCAAAAAGTATATTCGGGCTCGCTGTCGTACACTATCACTTTGAATGAGATTGAAGGTAAAAAAACTTTAAGAAGCAAGAATGTTAGCATAATACCATTCCCGGTAATCCACCGTGAATATCTTCAGGATGGTGTTTCAACCAGGCAGGTGCCAGCACTTGGATACAATTTTTCATTTGATAATATGAAAATTTGTTATGGCGGTGATACTGCTTATTGCGATGAGCTTGTCCGCCACGCAAAAAATGCCGATCTGGCTATTATTGAAGCGGGTCATGAAGACGATGATGAACACGATGATATGCATATGACTCTTACTGAAGCCAAATCTATTGGTGAATCCGCAAGAGAGTATTTTCTTGTGCACGTACCAGAGTAAATCATTTAATAACATTTTAAGGAAGTTATGAAGTACTTATTTAATTCAATCATTTTCACATTAATTATTTTGATTCAAGTTCAGCTTCAGGGTCAGGATTCCAATGATCCGTACCGGTTTGACGGTGAAAAATACTTTAAAAATATAAAAATGCTTACCAATGACGGAGAAAATGCAGAAGCTTACTTTTCTTTTGATGATAAAAAATTAATTTATCAGACTTCTTATGGTGAAATGGAATGCGATCAGATCTATACGATGAATATTGATGGTTCTGAAAAAAAACTGGTATCAACTGGAAAAGGAAGAACAACATGTGCATATTTCTATCCTGATAATAATAAAATCCTTTATGCTTCAACTCACCATTATGATGTTGGCTGCCTAACCCCACCCGATAGATCAAAAGGATATGTTTGGAAATTATATGATGAGTTTGACATTTTTATGGCTGACGCGGACGGCAGTAATGTTGTTCAGCTTACAAATTCCGCTAAGTATGATGCGGAAGCAACCATCTCACCCAAAGGTGATAAAATTGTTTTTACATCAACAAGGGATGGTGATCCGGAACTTTATGTTATGGATCTAGGCGGAAGTAATCAGACAAGGATTACTTTTGAAAAAGGATATGACGGTGGGGCTTTCTTTTCACCTGATGGAAGTAAAATTGTTTTTCGTGCAAGCAGACCTGAAACAGAAGATGAGTTAAGAGATTATGAAGAACTTGTAAAGGAAAATTTATTACGCCCAACCAAATTTGAAATATTTGTTATTGATGCCGATGGAAGTAATTTGAAACAGGTTACTGAACTCGGTAAAGCAAGTTTTGCCCCGTACTTTCATCCTAGTGGAGAAAAAATAATTTTTTCTTCCAATTATGGTGGGAAAAGTCCGAGAGATTTTAATTTATTCATCATCAATATTGATGGAACCGGATTAGATCAGGTAACTTTCAGCGGAACATTTGATGGCTTCCCTATGTTTTCCAACGATGGCAAGTTTTTAGTTTTTGCTTCCAACAGGTTTAATAAAAAAGAAGGCGATACAAATGTTTTTATTGCTGAATGGATTGAACACTAATATAAGAGATTAAAAATGAAAAACACAAAAATGAAAATTTTATTTTTTTTAGTTTTATTTGTCGGCTTAACTTTTTCTCAGGTACCGCTTAATCCTGAAATAACTGCTGAAGAAATTCAATACCACATTAACTATCTTGCATCTGAAGAGCTTGAAGGCCGGATGACAGGCACTCAGGAATTGTACAAAGCTGCTGTGTACATTCAAGCCGAGTTTGAAAGATATGGTCTGCAACCTTTTTTTGATGGCAGCTTTCTTCAGGAATTTCCTTATATAGCCGGAATTGAATTAGGTAATAAACTTTATTTAACTATTTATTCAGATGCAAATGTGGCTGATTTGAAAGTTGGGTTTGATTACATCCCTCTATCATTTACTGATAATCTTTCTCTTGCGGGTAATTTAGTTTTTGCCGGATATGGAATATCTGTTTCAGATCTTAATTACGATGATTACGCCGGAATTGATGTAAAAGATAAAATAGTAATTGTTCTCAGAAATCATCCTGACAGAAAAAATCCTCATTCACAGTTTGAGAAGTACTCATCTCTCAGATATAAAACTACAACTGCAAGAGATAAAGGAGCAAGCGGAATTGTTTTTATAAATGACTACGAAAAAGATAGTGATGACTTGATCCAGCTAAGGTATGACAATGCTTCCTCAATAACCGGATTAGTTGCTGTAAATGTTAAACGTGAATTTATTGAAAGACTATTCGAAGAAGAAAATAAGAATTTAAAGAGTATTTTAGAATTAATTGATGATAACCTTACTCCAAATTCATTTGCTTTTGAAACAGCAGTTATTGAATGCAATATTGAGGTTAAAAAAACAGAAAAAAGCTGCTGGAATGTTGCGGGTTTGATTCCCGCCAGTGATCCTGCATATGCGAATGAATATATTTTAATTGGAGCGCATTATGACCACTTAGGCTGGGGTGAAACCAATTCACTTTATATGGGTGATATACCTATGATCCATTACGGTGCTGATGATAATGCATCGGGAACAACAGGACTTCTTGAACTTTCCGAAAAGTTTATGTCAGTCAGGGATCAGCTAAAACGTAATATTGTCTTTGCTGGTTTTTCAGGAGAAGAATTAGGACTTTTAGGTTCCTCATATCTGGTAAATAATTTTCCTGTTCCTATAAATGAAGTGGTTACTATGATAAATATGGATATGATCGGACGCCTAAATGATAATAAGGATTTAATTGTTTACGGTACCGGCACCTCTTCAGAGTGGAAAAATATACTCAACAGTAAGAACTTATATGAATTCAATCTTACATTTAATGATGATGGATTTGGGCCAAGCGATCATTCATCCTTTTATGGAAAACAGATTCCGGTTTTATTTTTCTTTACCGGAACCCACTCCGATTACCATAGACCATCCGATACGGCAGATAAAATTAACGCGGAAGGTCAGGAAAAAATTCTTCGCTATGTATATGATGTAGTAAAAAACATTGCACAGTCAGATACTAAGCCGGATTACATTTCGGTAGAAAGAAAAGAGCGTACCAGGATGACAACCGGAAGAGTTTGGGTTGGTACTATGCCTGATTTTGCCGGTGAGGTTGATGGTTATAAGTTAGGCGGAGTTACAGAAGGTAGCCCTGCCGATAAAGCCGGTTTAAAAACAGGAGATATAATAACTTCATTCGGCGGAAAGAAAATATCTAACATATATGATTTCACCTATGCTATCGGAAGTTATGTGCCGGGTGACAAAGTAGAAGTGATAATTTTACGTGGTGAAGATGAATTAACGGTTGAAATTGAACTTGCTTCCAGATAGGAATCAATGTTAATCTTTAGCTGGTTTAAATAAAATTCTTTTAAAGGATTATAGATTAGTTCTTTTTTTGCGTTATGGAAATATTTCAAAAAGAATTTTACCTTAAAGCTCGTCCAAAAGGGTTTCATTTGGTTACTAATGAAATACTTCAGGAGCTACCTGAACTGAAAAATTTTTCTTCAGGTATTGCAAACATTTTTATTAAACATACCTCTGCATCATTAACAATAAACGAAAATGCTGATCCTGATGTACGACAGGATATGAAGTCGTTTACTGATAAGATGGTTCCGGAAAATCTTCCATACTTTGTTCATACGATGGAAGGACCTGATGATATGCCTGCACACATTAAATCTTCACTCTTCGGAAGCAGTATTAACATCCCCTTAACAAATGGTAACCTGAATCTTGGTACCTGGCAGGGAATATATTTATGTGAGCATCGTAACAACGGCGGAAGAAGAAAAATTGTTGTAACGATTATTGGAAATTAACTTAATAGTAAAACCTGAATCCCACCCTAGCCATAATTCCACTCATATCATAAGATCTTTCAAAATACCTTGTTGAAAAAGCATTGAATTCTTCAACCTCATACTGCCATCCAGGATTCGAACGATGGTAAGTCAACTCTGAAAATACCTCAGATCTTGCTCCAAGCGCAAATGCAGCACCTATACCTATACGCCAGTTATAATCAAATGCTACTTCAAGTTCATCCTGTTCGGGATTTTGAAAATTCCTGAAATTAATTAAAAGCATTTCTCCTCCAACACCGCCAGTTAAATAAATCTGTGAGCGCAGGGTCACCGGAAATTTTACTATAATATTAAACATTACAGGGAAGTCGTGTATATTGGTCTTAGCACGAAGCTCATTTATTGTACCGGTTGTACCATAGTAGTTATTAAGCTCAGCTATAAGCTTTTTATCAATATAACTTTTATGAAACCAGTCAAAACTAACATTCCAACTGAAGTTTTTATCTGCAAATTGTCCTGCATCAAATCCTATTATAAATCCGCCATCTGTTGCTGCGGGACTAAATACACCTAACTTAATTGAGGAAGTTCCCCATTGGGCAAAAATGTTAGTTGTTAAGATACAGACCAGAATTAAACTTGATTTTTTCATAATAAAAATCCTCTTTAAAATGATCTATCATTAGCCAATAATAATGCCATTAAAAAAATTATTATACATCATCAAATACAGTTTTTCTTAAATAATTGTAGTCCCTTAAATACAGTTACACCCATAAAAGTAAACAGTGGCTTTACATAATAGATCACGGGTTGAGCTTTGTTAAACATCAAGTAAGTTTTTTCTATGAACTCAGGGGACTTTACAATCGGATGGGTGAAAAGAAATAATTTGATTGTACTATTAATACATAACAGATAACTTTACATACAATATTTTCAATTAATGGAGAAAGTGTGAAGAAAAAAGTTCTGTTTGTTTGTATGGGAAACATCTGCCGCTCACCTGCTGCTGAGGGTATTATGATAAAGATGGTGAATGACAATAATCTAACATCAAAAATTGAAATTGATTCAGCTGGTACCATCGGTTATCATCAGGGCGAACCTGCTGATGCAAGGATGAGCCGTCATGCCTCCAAACGAGGTTATAAACTTACCAGTCTTTCCAGAAAATTTAATCCTGAGAAAGATTTTCGGGAATTCGATTACATTGTTACTATGGATGAGAATAATTATCAAGATATAATTACTTTAGATACAAATGGGAAATATCTGCATAAAGTTAATAAGATGGCTGATTTCTTTACGGATCATGGATATACTGAAGTTCCTGACCCATACTATGGTAGTCCGGATGGATTTGAAATTGTGCTTGACCTTTTAGAGGCAGGAAATAAAAAGCTTCTTGAAAAAATAAGGAAAGATATTGGATCAGAATCTGCTGAAGAAAATTGAATTAACGATCAATGATAGAATAGTGAATTCGCGTTCAATTTCGGGCGGATGTATTAGTGATGCAATGCTGCTTATCACTGAATCAGGTAAAAAATATTTCCTTAAGGTTAATAACACTCAGCCAGAGGATATGTTCATAAAAGAAGCTAATGGACTTAGAGAACTCAGTATAGCCAATACGATTAGAATTCCACACGTGATCTTTGTTCATTCAAATTATATCCTACTTGAAGCTATTGAGAGCGGAACAAGAATAAAAAATTTCTTTGAAGATTTCGGCCGAAGATTTGCTGAAATGCATAAATTCACTTCTGATCAGTTCGGGTTTTATGAAAACAACTATATTGGATCAACTCCTCAGATAAATATCCCGCAGCAAAATGAAGCTAATAACTGGACAGAATTCTATTTTAACAAAAGAATTCTATTTCAATATGAGCTTGCAGTAAAAAACGGCTATGGTGATTCAACACTTAAATCACTTATAAAAAAACTTGAAAATAAAATTCCGGAAATATTAAAAGGAAGTGATGAACCTCCCTGTCTGCTTCACGGCGATCTATGGGGAGGAAACTACATTGTTGATGAAAATGGTGAGGCGTGTTTGATTGATCCGGCGGTTTATTATGGGCATCGTGAAGCCGATCTTGCAATGACAAAGCTTTTTGGAGGTTTTTCATCTGAATTTTACAAAGCATATAATGAATTTTACCCTCTTCCCGATGGATATGACTATAGAGAAAATATTTATAAACTCTATCACGTTATGAATCATTTAAACCTCTTCGGAACTGGATATTATAATCAGACAATATCATTATTGAAATTTTATGTCGACTAAAAATTCAATTATGTTCATATGTTAGAACAACTAGAAAATACATCAGTCGGTATGCATAAATCTGATCACCTTGACAGATTAGCACAATTTCTGAATTATGAAATTTCTGCATCAATACTATTCGGTCTTTCTTTTTTTGCAGGAACCTTTTTGATAGCCGCGTTAATTCTGGCAGGAGTTTTTATACCATATTTAATTTATGTTCTTCTTAAAGAAGGCAGACACGGCTGGATAATTATTTTTAATCTAATGGTTGTCTTACCATTAATTTTTTCACTTCTTTTTATTCCATCATACTTTTCTGTATTTATCCTGGTATCGGCTGGTTTGTTTTATTGTTACTGTTTTCTTTTACGGATGACTGTTAATGAATGGATCAGTGAAAGAAACTGGCGCATTGAATTAGTTAAACAGAGGAAAAAGTCAGAGGATAAAAAAGGTAATACTGAATTTTAACGGCAGCCAAAATTAAAGAGGATTAATGAATCAGTGGAGTGTTATCCAAATTCCAACACTCCACGATTCAAAATTTAAATATTTCTATAACTCAAAAACTATTTACTGATGATCTTTTACTTCAACAACCTCAACATCAAAAATTAAAGTTGAATTGGGAGGAATAACTCCAAGATCACGCTCACCATAAGCAAGCTGCGGGGGAATAATAAATCTGGCTTTACTTCCCTGTTTTAGAAGCTGCAGACCTTCATCCCATCCGGGTATAACCTGCCCCATACCAACAATCAGAGTTAGCGGTTCTTCTCTTTCAACCGAACTGTCAAACTTGGTTCCGTCTGAAAGAAATCCGGAATAGTGCACCGATGTAACTTTCCCCTGTTGAACATCATGACCGCTGCCCTCTTCAATTATTGCATATTTTAATCCGCTTTCAGTTTGCTTAAATAAGGTAGAATCAACATACCACATTTTAGCCACGATCGGATCTTTAACTTCAAAAACTTCCAGCATTATTTTAATTGAAGAATTAGGAGGAATAGGTCCTAAACCTTCATCACCGTAAGCATTACTGGCAGGTATTACCATAGTTCTTTTACCGCCGGCTTTCATTCCTTTAAAACCTTCATCACTTCCTTTTACAAACTGATCTGACCCTACAACATATTTCATCTGCTGATCACCTTCATAAGAAGAACCGACCTTAAATTCATTCTTTGTTGTATCATTTTGCCAGTCGCCGTAAATATCCGTGGAATCACCCAATCTCCAGATAATAAAATGGATATTAACCAGGTCGCCATCTTTAACCTCACGACCTTCACCTACTTTATTATCAACGTAAGTTAATCCGCTTTCGGTTTTAACAACATCTTGTTTGTTTCCGCAAGAGGTAATAATTATAAGTCCGAGAACTGCAATAAGAATTTTTTTCATTTATTTTCCTTTT
>DATHSU010000261.1:0-1584 GCA_035463895.1 Ignavibacteriaceae bacterium
GGTATTGTAAAGAAAATCTTTATTAATTGCTGAACTGTTACATTGTTAAATTGTTGAATTGTTAAACTGCTTAATTGCTGGATTTTACCCCTGTACTTAAAGGACAATTTGACAATAAGACAATTAAGCAATTCATACCATCACGCAAATTCTATATTTATAACAGATAGCAAGCCTTTTCTACGAATATTTGGATAATAACCACCCAATATTAAATTGATAATCTATACATTCTTTAATAGCTTTTGACATCTAATAATCGAGAAAATGAAAAAAGTTTTAATACTTGGCTCTTCCGGCTCTATTGGTGTTAATTCACTGAATGTAATAAGGAATTTTCCGGACAGATTTTTTGTTGAAGCGTTAACTGTTAACTCTAATATTGATTTACTTGAACAGCAGATTGATGAGTTCTCACCTTCGGTTGCTGTTGTGAGAGATGAAAAGAAAGCGGAAGAACTTAAAAATAGAATAGGCAAAAAAGCTAAAGTTCTTTCCGGCAATGAAGGATTGTTAGAAGCCGCATCAACCTGCGATTATGAAATTCTTGTCAGTTCTTTAGTCGGGTTTGCGGGTCTTCTTCCTACAATCGAGGCAATTAAAAAAGGCAAGCGAATTGCCCTGGCAAATAAAGAAACTCTTGTTGTTGCCGGTGAACTCGTAACTGCACTTGTACGGGATCACAGTGCGGAAATAATACCCGTTGATTCGGAACATAGTGCAATTTATCAATGTCTTATTGGTGAGGAACTAAAGGAAGTTGAAAAGCTTATACTTACTGCATCAGGCGGACCTTTTCTGAATAAAGATAAATCGTTCTTTGAGAATGCAACTGTCGACGAAGCATTAAATCATCCAAACTTGAAGATGGGAAGTAAAATTACTATTGATTCTGCTTCGATGATGAACAAAGGTCTGGAAGTAATTGAAGCACATTGGTTGTTCGGTCTGCCGGCAGAAAAAATTGATGTTGTGGTTCACCCTCAGTCAATAATTCATTCAATGGTTCAGTTTGTTGATGGATCAATCAAAGCACAACTTGGTCTGCCGGATATGAAGCTGCCGATTCAATATGCGCTCAGTTTTCCTGAAAGATTAGAGAACAATCTCGAAAGAACCGATATGCCAAAAATCGGTTCACTGACTTTTTTTTCACCGGATCTGAATAAGTTTGAATGCCTCAAACTTGCATACGAAGCTTTAAGTGCAATGGGAACAGCTCCCTGCATTCTTAATGCAGCTAATGAAATTGCTGTTGATAAATTTTTAAAAGGAAAGATTAAGTTTTCACAAATACCAATGTTTATCAGCAAAGCATTGGAGAAAATAGAAAATCATCGCGATCCGGATGTACAAACAATTGTTGAGTGTGATAAGGAGACGAGAGAGTTTGTGGCTGGGTTGGTTTCTTGATTTCTGGATTCTGGTATCAGTTTAATAAGTAGTACGGTTTATAACCACAAGAAATTTTAATAAAAAATGGTAGAAACAGGAGTTAAATGGATTATATAATTTATTTTGTAATTACGATTGCTATACTCGTATTTATACATGAGTTAGGACATTTCCTTGCAGCAAAAGCCT
>DATHSU010000262.1:0-5736 GCA_035463895.1 Ignavibacteriaceae bacterium
GGCAGCAGGATATTATGAAGTTGAATTCTCAACATCCGGCGTCCGGGATCTAGCATCAGGCATTTACATCTACCAGGTAATGGTAAAGAATGAAAACAACATTCCGGTGTTTACGGATATGAGAAAGATGATCCTGGTTAAATAAAAAAAGCTGAACCTGACTGAATAAGCTTTGGCAGGTTCAGCATTATAAAACTAAACATAGAGATCCCGAAACGAGTTCGGGATGAAGTCAGAAATGAGATGAGTCCAATGAATCTTTAATAGGTTCTGTACCGATTTTTAATTAACTATTTATGAACATTATTATAGGGAGTAATAATGAAAAAATTATTATTATACTTAGTTGTTGCGGTTTTTGCAGTTTCAATAACTGTGTTATCACAAGAACAACAGAATGAATTTCCGATTGGTGCATTTATGGATTACAATGCAAGCGCGGGTGTGTTGGATTCATATAATAATTCCGGTATGAATACTGTAGTCTGGCACGCAGACACAATCACAAAATCTTTCCTGAGTAGTTTTAATGTAATGGCATTTAATCTCAATTCCTCTGATTGGATAAATCACTATGCAACAGCCTGTTATTCAAGGTGGGAAAGTGAAGAAAATCAGACCGATATGAAGAAGATTGGTGTAAAACATACTGGTGGAAAAGATACAACCTGGAATGATACAACCTGCTGGTCAACTCTGGGATTAGTGGAACCGCAGGATTCTCTTGTATTTGGTCCACATTATTTCCAGGGTAAAGTATATAGGAGAGTATATGGTGATCGTGTGATTAAATTTATATCGAGATTCAATATGGCTTTTGACCGTAATCCACAAGCTGATACCGCTGCACAGGTGTGCAGAATCAAAGTTTTGTATAGGTATGCTGAATTGAATAATACAGAGGTAAAATATGATATGGTTTTCCTTGAAGATATTCTTAAGGTATCAGACTTTCCTGAAAATGGAAGTTTTAAGATTTTCGACTTTGATAACCAAACATATCAATATGATATATCAATCTTCCCGGCTGAAGAAATAGGACGGTATGCAGAGGAAACTTCAGAAATAGACTACACAGACTGGATAACAGATACAGGGATACAATTTTGTGTTGACTGGCTGGGAGATCCTACTCTCGGTACTCTTTATGTTGACTTTGCAGAGGTTTATGATAATGAAGGGTGGAATGATTATATATCCAATCCAACAATTGTTGTAAACAGAATTACAAATTATCTGTCCAACTACTCAACCTCAGAATGGCCCAACATAAAATACTGGTATGCACACGATGAACCTCGCAGCATTGATGATTTCATACCAATACGTACCGTGGACTCATTGGTTAGAAATGAAGGCGGTGCACCTCTTATTACTCATTTTTTTGAAGTTAATGTTTTTAAAAACGGCGATTGGATTTATGAACAATTTTACAACTCAGTACAGCCTGAAAAGCTAATGTTTAATGCTTACCCGTTTCATACCGACCCGATTCCGGGGCACGACTATATTTCTCTCCCTTTAAAATTTCAAATATCGCATAACCTTCAACCTGGCTTCCATTATGTCCCACAGGCATTTGCAAGGTATAATAGTGAGAATGAAATTTGGGGTTGGTATAAACCTAGTCCTTCCGAAATGAGAGCAATCACAATGCTAGCTCTTGCCCATGGTTCCAAGGGTATAATGTTCTCTGACTATAGCTCTTATACTTTTACAGGAGGTGGGGGAGGTAAAATAGATGCTATCGTTGATGAGGAAGGAAATCATTCTTACCTTTGGTATGAGATTCACGATAATCTTGCCCCAAGGTTAAGAGGAAACCTGGGTAATACTTTAATGAACCTTAATTATTCGGGTAACTATATAAATGTGGAATACAAGGAAGGTTATCCTCCGGAGGGAACACATAATAATTACGATTATTTGAACATACAGCATTATGGGATGAGCTACCACTGGCATTCCGGGTTTTTTCAAAAAATTAATCAACCAGACAATAAATTTTTTCTTTTAACAAATTTAAGAACAGGTTTTCCGGTTGAAGCAAAATTAATTATTTCAAATAATACTGGCTACGAGAATGTTAGTTTTACGGATATTGAAGGTGGAGTTGATACAACATTAGGTATTAGTTCCTCAATAACATATTATGAAACTTTACCAGAAGGCGAAGGGAAATTATTCCGGGTTTCACCAGTTATTAAGTATGGTGGGAGACTAATTTACCACGAAACCGCCGGCGAAGGCATAACCTTATTTGATGATATGATAATAGAAAATGGAGCAACTTTATACGTAAGCGGTAATTATTATTCTAAAGCAAACATAACTGTTAAATCAGGTGGTAAAATAGCTGCTCTTGCAAATGGTAAGATAATTTTTGACGCAGGTAAAGGAATAATTGTTGAAGGAAATGTGCAGATTTACGGTACTGCAAATGACCGGCTGGAATTAGATTTTAACTCCGGCGGACCAGGCGTAACAGTAAATTTTGGCGGCTCACTTTCAATGTCATACTGCGATATAAACAATGCAGTTATCGGCATAAACGCTGAAGCAGCAGGCACTGTTAACATTTCTAATGTAAACTTTACCAACTGTCAATATTACGGCATAGTCTTATTCGGGTTCGGTAATGGCGATATCACCCCCCCCCACCGCCTACCACAATTTACAAATGTAATATAACCGGTTCATCATCAGGCATTTCCGTAGTTAACTGCAATGAAGTTGTAATAAGGGAAAACACAATCAGCAGCTCAAACCTTGGAATATATGTTAACCAGGTTTCCTCGGCACATATTCAGGGAAACTTAATTCAGGGTAACTCATCATCGGCTTTAGATGGAATATTTATGGAAAACTGCGGCGGTTATATAAGAAGTAATATTATAACAAATCACGCAAACGGCATACATTTGGGCAACTCATCGCCTGATATCGGCGGTAATATATTACAGCATAATAAGTTTCACGGACTTTATGTGGGAGATGGTTCAATACCAAACCTGATAGGTTTTCTTCAGATCAATCCTCCGCTATATTTTCCGCTATCGGGCTTTAACCAGATTAAGGAAAATGGTATGGGCTCAGTTCCAAATGATCCGGCACACAATGACGGCTCAGAAATATATTTAAGCTACTCGGATATTTTGCTTGGCAGTGAAAAATTTCCGGGCTGTAACCAGGTAATTGATGACCGCACATCAACTCCGAATATGAACACATTTTTGTTGATAAACGGAGAATTGAAAGATGAGGAAGCTAATATTTTTGCTCAGTACAATTATTGGGGTATTACAGAACCCACACAAAACAGATTCAGTCAACTGCCGGTGATATTTGAACCTTACTATTTTGAACCCTGTATAGAACCGCAAGGCAGTCAGGAGCAATTGATAGTAAGAACATCAGAAGGAGAGCCAATTGACACGATTATTGCCTTTGGCGGAATAAATGTAAGCTTAACAGAATTAGAAGAAAGTTATGCAGCAGCTAATAAACATTTTGTTACAGGTGAAATTCTGCAGGCAAAGGTAGTCTATGAACAAATAGTTCAAGCTCAATATTCGGCAATTGAAAAAGCACCTGCTTATAGTAAACTAATTACAATAGGCAATCTTACCGGCTCTGATGAATCATATTTTACTGATCTGCAGTATGTATTTAATAACATAATAAACTCGGTTACAGATTCTTTAGTTAAAAAGATTTATCTGCAGAAATCAATACTATGCGATATAAGCAAAAAAGAATATCTGAATGCAATTGAGGGTTTTGACAATATCATTCAGCAAAATCCGAACAGCCAGGAAGCCATTTATGCAGAATTGGATATAATAACCACAGCCCTTCGAATTGATACGAACAATACTCAGCTTGGTAAAATAAGCGGCGGTAAATATCTTATTAAGGATCGCAGCGATTATCTCTCAAAACTTAACGGATTATTAACTGAAAAATTCAGCATAAATACATCAAATGAACAAAAGGTAATACCTGAAGAATACCATCTATATCAGAACTACCCAAATCCTTTTAATCCAGCCACAATAATAAAATTTGATTTACCAAAAGAAGGCGTAGTTGAGCTTGGTATTTATGATATTCTCGGCAGGAAGATAACCACTCTAATAAATGAATACAGAAACGCAGGAAGTTATGAGCAAAGTTTCAATGCATCCTCCGCCGCAGGCGGACTTGCAAGCGGAATATACCTGTACAGGATTAAAGTAAATGACTTTTTATCAGCAAAAAAGATGATTTTGGTGAAGTGAGTTCATAAAAAAAGCCCTCAAAATGAGGGCTTTAATTTTTAAAATTTAAAGAAACTTAATTTACCGGATAAACACAAACATATTGTCTGTCGCCGCGCCTTGTTTCAAATTTTACAATACCATCAGAAACAGCAAAAAGAGTATCATCACTTCCCTTTTTTACATTTGCACCGGGATGAAACTTTGTTCCTCTTTGTCTTACAAGAATATTACCGGCAAGTACCTGTTCGCCGCCAAATCTTTTAACACCAAGACGCTGCGCGTTGGAGTCACGACCGTTTCTTGATGAGCCTTGTCCTTTTTTATGTGCCATAATAAATTCTCCTTATCCTATCTTTGTAACTTCAATTCTTGTTAAATTCTGTCTGTGACCGTGTGTCTTTTTATAGCTGATAATTCTTTTCTTCTTGAATACGATAACTTTGTCATCTCTTAAGTGTTCAAGTACTTTTGCTTTAACTTTCACTCCATCAACAGAAGGATTACCAACTTTAGTTGTCTTACCGTCATTAAAAAGAAGCACTTTATCAAAAATAACTTCTGAATCAGCTTCGTCCTTCAAACGCGGAACATAGTATTTTGTATTTTCGGTGACTTTAAATTGTTGTCCTAAAATATCAACAACTGCAAACATTTTTTCCTCTTTTTCTAAATCAAGGTTGTAAAAGTAATAAAGATAAGGTTATTAGTCAAACATCCGGGATTAGAAATAATCCGGATTTTTCACTTTTTCAAACGGAAAGAGAACTCACTACCCTCATTTATTTTGCTTTTAACTTCAATTTTAGAGCCGTGGGCTTCAATTATGTGTTTTACAATGGCTAATCCAAGGCCGGTTCCGCCAACCGCCTTTGAACGGGCTTTATCCACCCTGTAAAATCGTTCAAAAATACGATTTATATCCTGTTCCGGTATTCCTATACCTGTGTCTTTAATGGTTATCAATGCGTGCTTTTTTTCTTCCGTGATGATTAATTCAACTTTTCCCTGCTCAGTGTACTTAACTGCATTTTGTATTAGATTAATAAAAACCTGTTTTAGTTTGTTCTTATCTCCGAATAATTGCAGTTTTTCATCAGCTTGAAAACTGTAAATCAGTTCAATTGATTTTTCAGAAGCCATGGGTTTAAGTTCCTGAAGAATCTGTAAGAGGTAAGGATGAATATCAAAATAACGGTAACTCATTCTCATTTCACCTGATTCGATCATTGAAATGTCGATAAGGTCGTTAAGCAGGTTGCTCAGATTAATTGTATGATGATTTGCTTTTTCCAGAAAATTAAGGTTAACGTTTTTATCGTTTATTGCACCGTTAAGTAATGTTTCCAGGTAACCTTGAATAGTGAAAATAGGAGTTCTTAATTCGTGCGATACGTTTGCAAGAAACTCTGTTCTTATACGTTCCAGTCTCCTTAAATATTCAATATCACTTTTGGCTTTTTCAAACATAGCTTTT
>DATHSU010000263.1:0-2858 GCA_035463895.1 Ignavibacteriaceae bacterium
GAATCAGCAATAGGTTTTATTTGCTTATCAATATAATGATCGTAATCAATATCATTATGTTTTAATTCTATTGGAATCGGACCGCGCTTTGTGATTACATAGAAAATAGTATCTCCCGGCTCCTGAAGAAGTTTTGCAGCCCTTGCATGCGGAGGAACATTCTTCACATATTCTTCAACATCTTTTCTTAATCGTTTCTTGTAAATAAGCTTTTCGTCAAACTCACCTTTTTTCAGCTTAGCCACAACCGAACGAATCCAGTCATCTACCTCTTCGTTATTAAATATTTTATTATAAAGTTCTGTTTGAAATTCTTTGGCAATTCGTGTCCAGTCTGAGCGGACAAACTCTAAGCCGACAAATTCAATTTCCTCTTCGCCGTTATTACTTAATAGCCCCGCATATCTTTTCTTAGCACCAACCTCACTTCCTCTTGCAGGTGTAATGATGAATTTCCGATAATATTTTTCAAATTCAATTTCGAGATGAGACTCAACTTTATATTTTCTCTTTAACTCATCCTTCCAGAATTTATTAAGCAGAATTGCCAATTTTTCACCGGCTTTGTGATAATCTATGTCAGGTTCTTCAATCATAATAACAAAAAGAGAATCAGTATCGCCGTAAACTACCTTGTATCCTCTTTCTTCAAGAAAGGATTTACTTCCCAGAAGTAAGTGCTTGCCGGTTCCTGTTATTGCAGTTGGAAGATCGGGATGATAAAACCGGCATCCATAAGAACCCATTACTCCGTAGAAACTATTCATCAGAATTTTAATTGCCTGTGAAAGCGCTTTATCATTTTTCTTTTTTGCAATTGTTCTTTGCTCCATCAATTGATCGATAAACTCCGGCAGAAAATGCTGTGTGGCTGAAAACTTTATACCTTCAGGCGTTACTATCGTATCTTTATTAGAAAGTAATCTTGATAACGGATCAATTTTAAATGTCTGAATGATTGATGGATACAGACTCTTAAAATCAAGCACGGCAACATCATCATAAATTCCAGCGAGAGGATCAAGTACATGCCCTCCTGCTGAATGTTCCGTAGCTTCAAGATCTTTAACATCCGGAGCTACGTATCCGGCACGATGGAGTTTCGGCAAATAGAAATGATCAAATGCTGCCGTCATCATAGCAAGTTGATCCATTAGCAATCCGGATAGCTGAGCACGTTTTATATAAAGATCAATAATACCGGTTTTATTCAAAATTTCTGTAACAAGCACAGCATCCTGAACGTTATACTCAGCAAGTGAAATTTTATCTTCTTCAAACAACCTTTCTATTTCTTTAACTTTATTCTCTTCGGGAGTGATAGTTTTCCCTACGCCAAGCAATTCCTGTGCAACTGTTTCAAGTTTAAAATCTTCAAAGTTAAAAAATGAAGTTCGGAGTGCTGTTGGACCGTCAATTATCACTCTTCCCGGCAGTGAAGCAAAATATCCTCTCGGCTCTCTCCTTCTTATGGAAACTCTGCCGCCGTTTCTTCCTATATCAAAACTGATGTTGAGTTCTTTGCATTTATTATCAAGGAAGAGCAGATCGAAGCCAATAACATGCCACCCAATAATTATATCTGGATCGATAATATTAAACCACTCAAAGAAAGAGTAAAGCAGATTTTTTTCATCCGGATGAAATGAGAGTTCTTCCGGATATTTCTTTGGTGATTCCCCGATCATAAATATTCTTTTATGCTCACCTTTTCTTCCGGTTATGTGAACTGCTATTGAATACAAATCACTGCCATTTCCTGATGTTTCAATATCTATAGATGCAACAATAAAAGAGGGATTCGCTTCACCGGGTTCGGTTTTAGGATTTGTGAAAGTTGTAATTCCGTTTTTAATTTTTGTTTCACCGGTTACTTTCATCTGAGCATTTATAAAACGCTCCATTAAAAATCTTCTTACCGCGTCAACATCGGATTCATAAGTTGTTATTCCAATTTCTGCAAGATCATTTACTGCCTGCCTGAGATCCTTCATGGTATTAAAATAAAGTGCATCAACGGCATTACCGTTAAATGTTTTCATCTCAACTTCTTTTCTGAGGAAGTTTTGCTTTAACCCTGTAAGCATAGCACTCCGCTCAACAAAGAAAACCGGTTTATTATTGTTGATAGTAATTTCAGTTGTTCCAAGTTCATCTGATGTACCAAAGAAACGCAGAACATTCCTTCCCTGGTAATCGAACCAATCGCCTGTAAGTAAAAATATGTTTGTAGTTGTATCTGGCATTGTTAGGTTAAAGATGGCTTTAAACTTTCAAGAGAACGACTTCCATTCCAAACATCAAATAAGGATTGAGCGGCTATCTTCATGGGATCAAAAGTTTTTAAAGGTAAATCAATATGAGAAAAAGCTAACGATAGTTCTGTACATCCAATTAAAATATCATTAACATTCAATTCTTCAACAGCCTGTATAATATGCTGCTTTGCTTCATCGCTAAGTTGTGAGCCAGTGTATTTTATTCCATAATTTTTGTTATAAATGGCGTCCATAACTTTTGTTTGCAGCACCGAACCAAATAAAGGTTCAATTACTTGAATTCCGGTTTTACTTAATGTTTTTCTGTAAATACCACTTATCAAAGTGCCTTCTGTTGTTAATAGCCCGATTTTACTTATACTGTTTTTTTGAAGTATTAAAGATGTTTCAAAAGGTAAATGTATCCAGGGAAGTGATACCTCTGATATAATCTCTTCAAAAAAAGCGTGTGCAGTATTGCATGTTACAACAACTGCAGTTACTCCGGCGCTTTGCATTTTTTTGAGCATTGAAATTAAATAAGGAACAGGAGAATCCCCTCCGCCTTTAATTGCGGCTGTTCTGTCCGGCGCCAGACTG
>DATHSU010000264.1:0-27239 GCA_035463895.1 Ignavibacteriaceae bacterium
AATTCGATGGTGTTTTTCCTGATTATCAACATACCTTCTAACCTTATCTAAAATTGATTTACTTATTGACACTGCTATATAATCATCCTGCCATTCAAATATGCCTTTGACTACTTTATTTTTATTAATCCAGAAAGATGATTCACCTTTTATTAGTTGCACAACTTTTCCAATCGTCTGATCACTGCCAAGCGAAATTATTAAATGAATATGATCCATAATTAAGTTAATTCTGTCAATAAATATTCCCTTAAGAAGTGCGTTTGATTTTATATGTTCGATCAATATTGGTTTTAGTTCTCTGGTAATAATTTTTGATCTGTTTTTTGTTGACCAGATTACGTGAAGGTAAATATTTATGAAAGGCATAATAAATCCTTTGTGTGATTAATATTTAAATGAAAATTAAAAATATAATTTTATAATTGAAAGTTGGGCTAAAGCCAAAAGAGGGGGGTGCTTTCATTTAATCCCCGAGTTAAAACTCGGGGCTATTTATCCGAAATAATAATTTGTTTTAATGTTTGAATTACCCCGATCTTCAGATCGTGGTATAGATTAAACCAACCGAAACCGAACTTTAGCCCAAATTGAAAACTTTATTACAATATTAATCTTTTATATATCACAACATTTTTGAAACTTTGTGCTATATGAAAAAGAAAATTCAAAAAATAAATCAACTTCTGATTGATCATTTTGGCATTCCACCAAAATCAAAAAAACTTCCCGATCCGCTTGATACAATTATCGGAACGATTTTATCACAGAATACAAATGATAGTAATTCTTATAAAGCGTATCGGAATCTAAAAGATAAATTTAAAAATTGGGATCAACTGGCAAATCTGAAACCGGTGCAAATAGAAAAGTATATTAGAGTTGCGGGACTTGGAAAACAAAAGTCCGAAGCTATTTATGAATTACTGCAATCACTAAAGAAAAAGCATAATAGATTTTCACTAAATCATATCAGAAAAAACACCGACGAACAGATCCTGCAAGAACTTACATTATACAACGGTGTTGGAGTAAAAACAGCAAGCTGTGTTCTGTTATTTTCTTTAGATAGAAATATTTGTCCTGTTGATACTCACGTACACAGAACTTTAAACCGGATCGGAATAGTTAAAACGAAGAATCCGGAAAAAACATTTTATGAAATTCTTGAAAAAATACCAGATGGTGCTGCACATTCATTTCATACTAATTTAATCAGGTTGGGACGGGAAATCTGCAAACCTGCTTTACCAAATTGTCCTGTTTGTCCTTTGAGAAGAATTTGCAGATTTGAAGATAAAACGATAGTATCTGGTAAAGTTTATAAGAAGAATACTTTTATGTTACTGGACAATTTAGAATGAAAATAATTGATAAAGCAAAGTGTTCCAAGTGGTTATTTAATACTGTGAATCAACTTTTATCTAAAATCTAATTCTATTAACTTTGTATCAATTATTTCCCTTCATCAAATAATCAGGAGAATTTTAATATGTCACAATCGTTAGGTATTGTCGGATATGATTTTGTTGAATTTTATGTTGGCTCAGCCAAAATGTGGGCTTACTGGCATGCTAAGGCAATGGGACTCAAAATAACAGGGTATTCAGGTCCGGAAACGGGTGTTAAAGACAGAGTTTCATATTTTCTTACCAATAATAAAATTAAATTCGTGATTACATCAGCAATCAAACCTTCCAACTATGAAATATCTCATTTTGTGCAGAAGCATGGCGATGGAGTAAAGAGATGGGCACTCCAGGTTAAAGATGTTAAACAAGCTTATGATATAGCTATAAAAAACGGAGGCATACCTTCGCGCACGACAAAGAAATATGAAGACGAAAATGGATACGTTGAGGAAGCTGCTCTTAAACTTTATGATGATGCGGAAATAGTTTTTATTAATCGTGATAATTATAAAGGAATATTTCGTCCGGGATTTGGCGAACCTATTCAGAAAATAAATCTCGAATGTGAACCGACTGGTCTGATTGAGGTTGATCATATAGTTGGAAACGTAAGAATTAATGAAATGAATTTGTGGGCAAATTATTTAAATCAAACATTAAATTTTGAAACATTTATAGAGTTTGGTGAAGGTGATATATCAACGAAATATTCTGCACTTCTTTCTAAAGTTGTTAGATCAAAAGAAGGCGCACCCGTTAAGAATCCGATTAATGAGCCGTTTGAAGGAATGAAAAAATCACAGATCGAAGAATATATAGATGAATATGTCGGTTCAGGTATTCAACACGTTGCAATCACTACAGATAACATAATGAAAACAATTGATGCAATGAGAAAGAATGGTGTAGAGTTTCTTACAACACCGCCTGAAACTTATTATCAAATGCTTAAAGAGAAGGGGATAAAGATCACTGAAGAAGTTGCTGAGCTTAAAAAATACGGAATACTTTGCGACCTTGAGGGCAAAGGCTATCTGCTGCAGTTATTTACAAAGCCTATTGGCGATCGTCCGACTTTCTTCTACGAAATAATTCAGCGAAGAGACGGTGCCGAAGGTTTCGGACAAGGCAATTTCCAGGCTTTGTTTGAATCTATTGAACGTGATCAGATTCAGAGAGGAAATTTCGATAAATAATAATTCGTATTTATAAAACATTCAATTAAACATTCATTCAATCATTCAAAAGTCTCCTTTCATTTCAAAGGTATGGTTGAATGGATGAATGTTTGAATGAAATTATAACAGAGTTTAAAATTTGATGGAGGTTGTTTATGCCTTTTTATGTAAGAGTTGGAAAAGTTCCGCCAAAGCGGCACATAACATTTTATAAAGAAGATGGTAAATCTTTATACCGTGAAGAACTTTTCAGCACCAAAGGTTTTTCTGGTATTTACTCAAACAAATATCATCTTTACATGCCTCCCGAAGTTGAGAAAATCAGTGAAATGAAAATTGATACATCGGGTATTGAATGGAAAGACGCACCTGTAGAATACTATCACTTTATGACTGAAAAGAAAAAAACTAAAGGTAATATTTTAACTTCCAGAAATGAATTTTTGAAAAATGAACATTGTATAATTTCAACCGCCAATGTTTCTGAAGACACCGAATATTTTTACCGAAACAGCCAGATGCATGAAATGGTTTTTGTTCATCACGGAAAAGGAACTTTACTTTCAGAATACGGAAAGATTAGATTTGAGGAATGGGATTATCTGATAATACCAAAGGGTACTACATATCAGCTAAAGTTTGATGATTATAAAGACAACAAACTTTTTATTGTTGAATCAACAACACCTTACGATATTCCAAGACATTTCAGAAATGAATACGGGCAGCTAACTGAAGACGCTCCGTATTACGAAAGAGATTTCCGTGTCCCGGAATTTATGGAACCCATTGATAAACACAGTGATTTCAGATTATGGCTGAAAGTCCGCAACAGAAAGTTTGAATTTAAACTTCCTCATCATCCTTTTGATGTTGTTGGCTGGGATGGTTTCCTTCATCCTTATGCATTCAATATAAAAGAGTATGCACCAAAAGTCGGGAAGATACACTTACCTCCGCCGATTCATCTGGCATTCGTTACGGAGAATTTTGTCGTTTGTAATTTTGTACCAAGGTTATATGATTTCCATCCGCAGGCAATCCCTGCTCCTTACTATCATTCAAATGTGGACAGTGATGAAGTACTTTACTATGTTCATGGTGATTTTATGTCCAGAACAGGAATTCAGCAAGGATCTATAACTCTTCATCCAATGGGAATTCCGCATGGACCACAACCGGGTAAGACAGAAGCTTCGATCGGAAAAAAAGAAACAGAAGAATATGCTGTTATGATAGATACTTTTCAACCACTCCACGTAACAAAGAATGTTAAGGAGACTATGGTTGAGGAGTACAGCCAATCGTGGCTGCAGAAGAAGGGTTAGATAGGTCTACAGGTATAAATTTATAGAATTAAAAGATCATTTGATCCAACAAGTACAATTTTAACTTAACTAAATAAATATCATGAAATTAGTATCCTATAAAAGTAAAAAATCAGATAGAGTTGGTATTCTATATGAAGATAAAATATTTGATTTGGAAAAATCAGCATCTGCGTTAAAAATTGAATTGCCTTCAACAATGAAAGAATTTCTCGAAGGTGAAACGAAATCAATGAAACTTGCTAAAAAAGTTTACGATGTTATTAAAAACAAAAAAATAAAATCGCGAATTAAATTGAATGACGTAACACTATTAGCTCCTGTTCCTGAACCACCTTCAATGAGAGATGGATAAGCATTCAGACAGCACTTTCAAACTGCCAGTAGAAATCGTGGTGTTGAAATGATTCCTGAATTTGATCAGTATCCGGTTTTTTATTTTACAAATCATAATGCAGTTTATGGAGAGGGGACAATTAAAGTTGAGGATGACCATTTAGATAAATTAGATTTTGAATTAGAGTGTGCAATTGTAATTGGTAAAAAGGGTAAGAACATTCCGGCAGCAAAAGCCGATTCATACATTGCCGGTTACACTATAATGAATGATTGGTCTGCCAGAACTTTACAAATGGAAGAAATGAAATTAAATCTTGGTCCGGCTAAAGGAAAAGATTTTGCTACATCAATCGGACCCTGGTTAGTGACAACAGATGAACTTGAACAATATAAAATTGAATCTCCAAGCGGTAATAAATATGATCTTAAAATGATTGCGCGCCACAATGGGAAACAAGTTTCGGAAGGTAATCTTAAAGATATGAACTGGACCTTTGCAGAAATCATTGAACGCGCCTCATACGGGGTAACTCTCTATCCGGGAGATGTTATTGGAAGTGGTACTGTTGGCACCGGATGCTACCTGGAACTAAATGGAACACAGGCTCTGAAAGCCAAAGAAAAAGGTAATGCTTTTACTCCAGTTTGGGTTAAGGATGGAGACGATTTTGAACTTGAGATAACAGGTTTAGGAATCTTAAAGAATAAAATACAGAAATCGAAAAAAAGCAGATCAATTCTTGCAAAGAAAAAATTATAATGAAACATTTCATTCCAAATGAACTAACTCAACCTGAAGTTCATAAAATATTATTGGGCGGGGTTGGGCCAAGACCAATTGCGCTAGTATCAACAGTTTCAAAAAATGGAGTAAATAATCTCACTCCATTTTCATTCTTTAATGCTTTTGGCTCAAATCCGCCAGTGGTTGCTTACTCACCATCAAGAAGAGGCAAAGATGCATCATTAAAAGATACATACAACAATCTTGTTGAAACAAAAGAATGCGTAATTAATTCTGTAACCTATTCAATGGTTGAACAGATCAGTCTTGCCTCTACTGAATATCCGCCGGATGTTGATGAATTTTTAAAATCAGGACTCACCCAAATCGATTCGGATATCATTAAACCAAAAAGAGTGAGTGAATCTCCGTTTCAAATGGAATGCAAATTATTAGAGATGAGAAGTTTCGGAGATGGCGGTGCTGCAGCAAACATTGCAATTTGCGAAGTGTTAAAATTTCATGTTGCAGAAGATATTTTTGTAAACGGTGTAATACATCCAAATAAAATTGATCTGGTTGCCCGTATGTCAGCAAATTTTTATTGCCGTGCATTTGGTGATGCAATCTTTGAAATTGAAAAACCTATTGGTAAAAAAGGAATCGGGTATGATAAACTTCCTGATTTTATAAAGAAATCGTTTATTTACTCAGCAAATAATCTGGGTAAGTTCGGAAACACTGAGTCTATTCCTTCTGATAAAGAAGTGGATGATTTTATAAAACAGTTGAATAATGAGAAACCCGATACCTACGAACCTGGTGAAGATGCTTTTTATCGTTACCAGCGTGATGGAAATTATAACTTTATGCTGAAAGCTGCTCTTGAAATCCTGGTAGAGGATAAGATCAGAGGAAAAAGATTATTAGAACTTAGTGCTAAATCTTCCCTTGAATCCAACGACACGGAATTTGCCTGGAAGACTGCAATGTACGCCGGGAGAATTTGAAAAGGAGTCAGACTTGAAAAAACCTCTCTGGAAACCTTTAACAACTAGAATAAACAATTCAAATATCATTAAGTATCTCTCCTTCCTCGAATCTAACTATAATATAAGTTTTAAGTCCTATGATAGATTGTATCAATGGTCTGTTGAAAATGTTGAAAATTTTTGGAAATCAATTTGGGAATTTTCCTCAATAATTCACAAACAAAAATTTTATACGATATTAGAAGGACAAGAGATTTGGAATTGCAGGTGGTTTCCCGGTGCAGAATTAAATTTTGCAGAAAATCTAATTCGATATAATGATGACCAAACTGCTATTATCAGTGAAAGAGAAAAATATCCCTCAGTTAAAATATCTTATAAAGAATTAAATTCTCTTGTTGCAAAAGCTGCTCAGGGATTAAAAGATCTCGGTATAAAAAAAGGGGATAGGGTAGCGGCATTTATTTCAAATGTTCCCGAAGCTGTAATTGGAATGCTGGCCGCAACAAGTCTGGGAGCAATATGGTCATCTACTTCTCCGGATTTTGGTATTCAAGGGATTTTGGACAGATTCAGTCAGATTGAACCAAAGGTATTTTTTGCAATTGAAAGCTATTATTACAATGGAAAACATGTCGATTGCACAGAGAAAATCAATAGTATAGCTAAGCAGATACCATCGATAAGTAAAGTCATTTTAATTAATGAGTTCAGTGATTTCTCAGATAATAACCAATTAATAACATCAGGTAATGTTGATAACTCTATTTATTTTAATAATTTAATAAATAATAGTTCAAATGAAATAATGTATGAGTATTCTGATTTTGATTATCCTGTATATATAATGTATTCATCCGGAACTACAGGTAAGCCGAAATGTATAGTTCATGGTGCAGGAGGGACTCTACTTCAGCATTATAAAGAACATGTTCTTCATACAGATCTTAAACGGGAAGATGTAATAACTTATTTCACTACCTGCGGGTGGATGATGTGGAATTGGTTAGTCAGCAGTTTACAGGTCGGAGCAACCGTGCTCCTGGTTGATGGTAATCCTGTCTATCCAAATGAAAAAAGACTCTGGCAATTAATTGAGAAAGAAAAAGTTTCAGTATTCGGAACCAGCCCGAAATATCTTACTCTGATTGAAAAAACAAATGTTAATCCGAAAGAAGAATTCAATTTGAATTCATTAAAGACAATATTATCAACCGGTTCACCATTATCGGATGCAAATTTCAATTGGGTATATAAAAATGTGAAGGAAGATATTTTATTGTCCTCAATATCCGGAGGTACAGATATAATATCCTGCTTCATACTTGGCTGTCCTATTCTGCCTGTTTATTCAGGTGAAATTCAATGCAGAGGATTAGGAATGAAGGTTGAATCATGGGATGAGTCCGGAAATTCTTTAGTTGAAGAAAAAGGCGAGCTTGTTTGCACTGCACCATTTCCATCAAGACCAATTTATTTCTGGAATGATGAAGCCAACGACAAATATAAATCCGCATACTTCGATTACTATCCGGGAGTTTGGCGACACGGTGATTTTATTCGAGTAACAGTAAACGGCGGAATAGTGGTGTATGGCAGATCAGACGCCACACTTAATCCGGGTGGTGTCAGAATCGGTACAGCAGAAATTTATAGGATAGTTGAATCAATGGAGGAAATAGCTGATAGTCTGGTAGTCGGACAGAACTGGAAAAATGATGTAAGAATAATTTTATATGTTGTTTTAAGGAACAAAATAAACCTGGATGAAATACTAACCAGAAAAATTAATAAAAAGATAAAAGTTAATGCCTCGCCCAGACACGTACCATCAAAAATTATTCAGATAAAAGAAGTACCTCATACGATCAGTGGAAAAAAAGTTGAGCTGGCTGTTACAAAAATTCTTAACGGTGAAAAGGTAGATAACAAAGATGCTCTGGCAAATCCTCATTCGCTAGAACAGTTCAAGCCGATTTATGAAGAATAGTGCTTCCGATTATTGTAATTGTAGCCTTTCGGAAAAGACTTGAGTATTTTCTTCACAAATAATTAAATATACAAAGCTCTCCCAAAATCACGCCTGTGCTGTTTTGTAATTTCATGGTCTTCACCTAAATACTTAAAGATTGCTATGCATGCTTTTCGTGCACCTTCATTATCGTAAGATTTATCTTCACGGATAACTTCAATGAATTTTTCAAGCGCAGTATTAAAATCTTTTTGGTGAAGTTTTGTTATTGCTTCGACATATACACTCTTCAAAGATGAATCATTTAGCACAGATTTATTTTGCAGCCTATCTAGAAGATCTGTTATGGTTTCAATTGAATCAGCAAGTTCAAGATTTTCCGGATTCAAATCAGCATTTTCAATTAATCTTTTAGCATCGTGGGGAGAATCGAATAAAAGTATTTTTGCAAGCAATACTTTTACTTCACTGTTATTTAATTCTCCCTTTAATACATCTTCCAGAATAATTTTAGCATCCTCTTCTTTGCCTTCATTGAGCAGGATTTTTGCTTTCTCAATCATATCAGCAAATTTGGATGGAATGGACTTACGAAGCCAATCTTCAACTGCTTTTTCGGGGAGGGCACCGGTAAACTCGTTTATGACTTTACCTTTAGAAAAAAGTTTTACATTTGGAATTCCTCTTATTCCATATTGAACGGCTATGTCCTGCTGTTCATCAGTATTTAGTTTAACAAGTTTCCATTGATCTTTATACTGTTCTGCCATTCTGTCAAGAATTGGTCCTAGCATTTTACAAGGTCCGCACCACTCAGCCCAGAAATCAACAAGAACCGGTTTGTTAAAACTTTCCTCGATTACTTCTTTTTGAAAATCTATCATAATTACTTCAAAATATTAGTTTAATTATATCAGTATGATGAAAAAATATTAATTGAGTTGCGTAAAATTAAAATTTTATTTTTAATAATGCATTGAATTAACAAAGGAATGAAATGAGATGCCATCAGTTTGCAGTGATATCATCTCAAGTTAAACTAGCAGCCTTCTTTCTTTTTCTTTTTTGTTGTCGTACTGACCGGTGCGATGGTTTGAATCTTAGGCATAGTTAAAGCCGGGGCAGTAACTTTTTCAGTTGATGAAGAAGCAGTTTCAACAGGAGTCCCGCCAAAAAATTTACTTATTTCTTTCATCTTGTTAAACTGAGCTAAAGATTCTGTTGTACTGTCGACAGGTGCGGCAGGGAAGAGAATTTTATCTTTCCATTCATCCAAGCCTCCTATTATAAAATAGGCACTCTTAAACCCTTTTGACTTTAATAGAAACCAGGCTTGTGAAGAGTGTATTCCGCCATCTGAATAAAGAATAATTTTTTCATTTCGTTCAACAGGATAATTCATCAGATCAGAAAGCGGGACATTCTCTGCGGTAGGAATATGGTATTCGTTATATGATTTTTCATCACGAAGATCAAGTAGTCTGTAATCCATTCGGCCCTGAATAATCCAATCAGTAAGTTCTTCAACTTCAATATGATCTGCACCTTTTGATATCATCAATGCCAATTCGTTTGGATTGATAGTTACGTTAGTTTTGTTGGTTGGAGAACCAATAATTAAAGCTGTAACTGCTAAAACAATTGCAATCAATGCTAACTTTTTATTCAGATTAAGTTTATTAAAAAATTTTGTCATTGAATAACATCCTTTTTAAGCCTTTTTTCCAAATTTTCTTTCTGACCATTCAGCCCCGGCAAATACACCAATTGCCATTAATACAACCAGAAAAACTATTAGTCCAAAAGGCAGATTAACTAATTCAGGCAAAGTAATTTCACCCATGTTTGTGGAGTAGAAGAATCCTGTTATTGACGGAAAGATTTCTCCGAAGAAAAATATTCCTGCCATCACACCAACAAGATAAATTATTCCATCTATTCTTCCGGTTGATACTGCGACACAGGAAGTCCCTGGGCAGTAACCACCAACAACAAAACCGATTCCGAGTAATAGACCGCCGGCAATCTGCGGCAGCAAATATGTATCACCCAAATAAATCAAATTTAAATCTACAAATCCTATCCAACTCAGGTAGAAAATTCCTAGCATTGCAGTTACAATGGCAGAGAACATAACTTTGAGCACGCTCATATCTCTGAAATAAAATTGTGCGGCAAGTTTTTTTGCACTTCCGAATCCTGCTCTTTCTAAAAAGAAACCAAAACCAAGGCCAATACCAAAAGCAATTATTAAACTGACATCGTGGTTAAACAAATCGAATTTATAAAATGGTGCATTCATATCCATTGTCTCCTTAAAAAGTAGGCAGCGGCATAAGCTCCTGCAAAAACCATCATCATAAAAGCCCAGCTTCCAACATTTAACAATGCGCCGCCGGTTAATGCTTGTCCGCTAGTACATCCTCTGGCTAACTTAGCACCAAAGCCCATTAAACCTCCGCCAATGAATGCAAATAGTAATCTGTTTCTTACAGAAATTCTTTCACCTTTTTCAGTTGACTTTTTTATTCTGCCACCAAGTGCACCTGAGATGAATCCACCTACAAATACACCAAGTACTTCGAATACTAACCAATCTTTCAGAGGATTTGCAGTTCCATCACCAATATAATCTGCATAAAATTCGTTTGATTGCGCATGTGAGTGAGATATCTTGTCAACTCCAACAGCAACTACTGATGTAAAAGCTCCCGATGCGCCCAGCCCTCGTCCCATAATTACAAATGCTGATAGAAGAACAAATCCTAATCCTATTCCTGATAAATAAGGATTCCAGTACGGCTGAGGAAATTTTGCTGATTTTTCCTTAGCTGATGAAATACTATCGTTAATTACATTTGATACAGATGACATTTAATTTTTCTCCGTAATAAAATATTATTTTGCTAAAGTTGTTGTTATCCACTTACTGTATTGACCGGCTTCAACAATAACGAATCTTAGTAATAATCCACCTAAGATTACAAGTATAGGAGCTACCGGAGTATGCTGAATCTTATGATTCACCGCCAATGATTGAATAAATAATGGAATTACAATCCCCAATCCAATTACAAAAACCCAGAAAACAGGAGCATATGAACCGCTAAGCATTAAGTTTGCAGCATCAATATGAACCTGAGTGGCTGTGAATAATCCGATAAAAAATAAAAGAAAAATGAAAAGTTCGATTACAAGAAAACTATTATCTGCTTTCGCAAGGAGTTCTCGCTCATATCTATCCTTAGCAATCATATGAACAAAAGCAGCGGCAGATGAAAGGCCTGAAACAAGAAACAACATTCCGAGAATGCTGCTGTTCCATAATGGTCTTGCAACAAGCGAACTAAGCAGAATACCAGTATAAATTCCAAGCATTCCGCCAAGAATCATGTTTCCAATACCAATGTTTTTTACCAGATAGGGATGTTTGGAAAAAAACTCGCTTATCTTTTTTATATAAGGAATTTTTTCTTTCAGCATATTATTTGGATTAATCAAAAACATTGCAGCAAGAGCTGGATAAACTATAATTAGAATCCATGAACCCCAGGACATTGGTGATGTTATCTGGAATGTTGTATAAAATCTCCAAACGTGTACTTTATATTCTATATCTAGAAACAAAGCAAACATACCCAAACTCAGTGCTATGATACTTATAATTGGAAGGAAATTACAGGAACATTTTTCTTCTTTATATCTTCCATTAAAAATAAAATAACCTGAGATTATCATCATGCCGGCAACCAGTCCACCAAGAAAAAGATACACAGGAATTTCCCATCCCCAAACGTGAACGTAAGGATCAATTAAGTTATTATTTCGTGTTGAATAAAGTTCATTCATAATTTTATTTTTTAAATTAAATAATAAACATGTGGTTTGGTTCCGGCTTCCGGAATAAGTGTTATATATTTTCTGGAAGCGAGGAGTTTACTTACTTGATTTTGTTGATCCTCAATGTCACCAAAATACATACAATGTGTCGGACAAACAGAAACGCAGGCTGGATTCATTCCCTTTTCAACCCGATGAGTACAGAATGTACATTTATCTGCATATCCTTCAGGATTAATAAATCTTGCATCATACGGACAGGATGCGAGGCAAGCTTTACAACCTGTGCATAAGTCGTGATGAACCAATATAATTCCTCCTAACTTACTAAAGTGGCTTGCACCGGTAGGGCAGCAGTGTACGCAGGGTGGATTTTCACAATGATTGCATCTTTCCGAACGTATTTCCAAATGAAGTTCAGGAAACTTTCCGATTGATTCGAAGTTTATCCAATCGCGGTTAAAACTTTCGGGAACATTGTTTTCTGTTTTACAGGCAACAACACAATCCATGCAGCCGACACATTTTTTAGTATCAATAACCATTGCATATCTTGCCATCTTACACCTCCATCTCGAATGTTACAAAATTAACATTCATTGCTGTACCGCCCATAAGAGGATCCACTTCATATTTTGTAATCAATTGAGCATCGCTTGCACCTTTAAGATAAGCACTGCGTAATGCTTTTGATCTGTGACCGAATCCGTGAACCATATAAACACAATCGGTTCTTATTCTTTCAGTTACTCTGATTTTTATTCTATTACTTACAACACCATCCTGATTTTTTAGTCGAACATACTTTCCATTTTCTAAACCATATCTTTCTGCAATGTTAGTATTCACCCAAATTTCATTCTCATTCATCATATCATTAAGAACCGGATTTGATTGAGTTCTTGAGAAAGAATGAACAGGTGCTCTTCCATAAAGCAGTCTGAAATATCCGTGAGGTCCTTCTTTTGGTTTTTTGTACTTTGGAATCGGATCAAAGCCTGCCTGAGCCAATTGTAGTGAATAAAATTCTACTTTGCCCGTAGGAGTATGGAATTCAACAGGTACGCCTTCATCAAAATAGATTGGCTGTTTCTCTCCTTGGATAATTCCTTTTATTTTTAGTTCGTTATAATCGTAACCTGAATTGGTAATTCTATATTCAAGATATTCATCAATATCTTTCCATGGATAGTAGTGACCGAGTCCTAATTTTTCAGCTAGTTTTTTTGCCATCCACCAATTGGGTTTCTGATCATCAGGTGTATCAACTACTGGTTGACGGATAGCAATGAAAGGATCGCGGAACCATTCAACGTTTAAGTCGTCGTGTCTTTCAAGATAAATCGATTCCGGAAGAACAACATCTGCCCAGCCGGCAATCTCACTCGGTATTACATCAACAACAACCATCAGATCAAGATTTTGAATTGCTTTAATTGTTTCTTCCTCATTAGGAAGAGCCTGAAGCAAATTGGTTGCATAAACTAACCATCCTTTTATTGGATATGGTTTTCCTGATAATGTAGCTTCACGAATTCCAGTTGTAATTGTTTCATGAGCGAATGGATATTTATTGTCGGGGTTATCAACTTTTCCTTTTTCAGATTTTGGATATTCAGGATATGGATATGCAACAACATCCATACTTTGAGGATAATAAAATCCACCTTTGCGGCCCCAATTTCCCATAAGAGCATTTAACATTGCAATTGCTCTGCTTCGTTGTGCATCATCGCCATACCAGGTAACGTGTCGTCCCGGGTGAATTAGAGTTGCAGGTTTATGAAGAGCCATTTCTCTTGCTGTTGCACGAATTACATCCGGTTCTATAGTTGTTTCCGGATAAGCCCATTCAGGAGTGTACTGTTGTACTTCAGCAGCAAATTGTTCAAAGCCAAAACCATACTTATCTACAAATTCTTTATCGTATAATTCTTCATTAATTATGATGTTCATCCAGGCTAAGATAAGTGCCAGATCAGTACCGGGTTTAATTGGTAAATAATATTTTGCTTTGCTTGCCGCAATTGAGTAGCGTGGATCAACTACGATAATACTAGCATCCTTTTCAATCGCCTCAGCAAATTCCTGAACCTGGGTATTGTGCATGTTTTCACCAAGATGTGAACCAATAAGTACAATACATCGTGCATTTCTGATATCAGTTCTTTCAGGGGAACTTACATCTTCACCAAAAGTCAGGCGAAATCCGACATCTCTTGGTCCACGGCATTGTGCAAAGGAAGGTGCAGAAATATTTGGTGAACCATAAGCTTTAAGAGTATGCTTAAAAAAGTTTCCGCCAATTCCGTGACTAAATAAAGCAACCGCTTCAGGTCCGTAATTGGATTTAATTTTTATCATCTTTTCAGCTATATAATCAAGCGCTTCATTCCAGGTTACTTCAATCCATTTTTCTTCGCCACGATGACTTTTACGAATCAAGGGAGATTTTAATCTGTCCCGATCGAAATGAGCTCCGACACCACCCGTACCTCTTGGACAAAGTCTTCCTTCACTTAAAGGATCAAGGGGGTTGCCTTTAACTTTCCAGAGCTTTCCATCTTTTACATAAGCAATTGCACCGCATTTCCAGAAGCAAATATCGCAATAGGTGGCTACTTTACGGATCCCTTTTTCAGATTTGTCAGTAATTTTTTCTGCACTTCTAACAATTGAACTCCATGAACCTGATAGAGTTGCCGCCGTAACTACTGTTGCACTGCTTATCTTTAAGAATCTTCTACGTGAAAGTGAATTCATACTTTATTCAACTTGTAATATTTTTTATTGCTTCTTTTACGTTTGAGCAATCCTGAAATGAGAGATAGACTTCACATTTAACGCATTCAATAGAAGCACAAAGATTATTTACATGGTTGTAAGTCCAGCAAGGCTTTTTTGATTCTGAATAAGACTGACAATTTAATCTGTCCTGCTCAGTACAACTAACAATTTTCCAGCAAGGAATAAGTGAGAGCATTGATCTTATTCCGGCTATGCTTAGTTTTTTTTGATTTATCGCTAATCTGATGCACTGTAATCTCACTATATCAGAATCAGAAAATAACCTGTGTCCGGTTTCTTTCTGGAAGGGAAGTATCAAACCTTCCCTTTCGTACATCCTTAAGGTGTGCACCGAAACATTTAACCGTCTGGCAGCTTCGCGAATCGGATATTTTGGTTTAAAGGTATCTTCGTTCATATTTTATAATTGTTGATATTTATAAATATCAACTTATTTGCCAATAAAATGCTGGTAAATTATAACATTTAATGTCGTTCAGAATTATATTCTTTTCAAAAAATAGAATTTGTTTAATTTAATTTCCAATAAATGGGAATTACAAAGTATTACTAATTACAAATAATTTGTTGATAGCAAGCATAGTTGACTCTCGTTAATTTTATTCTATCTTAATACTATATTTTTAAAAATATTTATTATTGTTATCTAAAATTCTATTTGTTATCTCATTTGTTCTAAAAACCTTAGATGAAAGGAGGACGTGATGAGAGGAATAATAGCCACCATTCTGATTTCTTCTCTGTTTACATTTTCCTGCACTTCAGAAGATAAAATTGACATGAATGCAGTGCACAATGAAGTATTAAACGTACTTGAGAACTACCAAAAAGCTCACGAAACGCAGGATATTGATATACTTCGAAAATGTTTTTCACCAAAACCTGATATCATCATTCTGGGTACGGATGAAAAAGAACTATGGGTTGATCGTGAATCATTACTTGACGAACAGGAACGATTTTACAATACGATTGATGAAGTAAAACTATCACCAAGAGATAAAGTTGTTAAAATGTGTCCTTCTGGTAAAAGTGCCTGGTTCTATATGCGTGTTAACTGGTTTGTTAAATCTGGAGATGAAAACTCCATGTTTGAAAATATCAGAACTACTGGCGTAATGAATAAGGAAAATGATCAGTGGGGTATTGTAATGATGCATACTTCTATGCCGGTAAAAGGACAGGTTGTTCAGTATTGATCAATTGTTATAGAATTAATACGATCTGATTTGTGAGCAGGAATTAGTAGTAAGAGGTATAAAGTAAATTTGAATACCTTTATACCTCCATACTATAATATGATTAAGCTGAGACTAATTCACTTTTCTCAACAGGATACTTTGCCTGATTCCAGCCATTAAATCCACAAGTTAAGTTAACTACATTATCAAAACCTGCACTTAATAAAACACTTGCAGCAATTGCTGATCTGTCACCGCTGGCACAATGAACAACAATTTGTTTATCTGCAGGTAGTTTGTAAAGATTATCAACAATATAACCGGCAGGAATGTTACTTGCATTGGGAATATGAGAAGCTTCAAATTCTGATTTACCTCTAACGTCAAGCACAAAATAATCGTTAAGATTTTCATTAAGTTCGTGCACAGTTATCTGATTCAGAGTTTTCAGTTCATATCCGGCATTTGAAATTTTATCAATATCATTTACATAACCTACAATGTTATCAAGACCAATTCTTATTAATGCTTTTGTAAGATCCTCAATTCTATCATCACGTGTAATCAGCAAAAAAGGATTTTGATAATCTAAAATCCAACCTGCCCACGTACTGAAAGCAGAATTATCCTGGATATTAATGCTATCTGGAAAGTGTCCGCCTGCAAAAGAAATTTTATTCCGCGTATCAATTATCTTTAGATCAGCAGTAGAATGTTGTTCAAACTGCTGAATACTCAACCTTCCGGGGCGAGGGATTGAGCCAAGTACTTTAGGACCAACTTTGTTTAGTTTCTTCATCATAGCAAAATATTTTGGTGGTTCGGGTTGTCCATCCAAAAGTGTGCTTACAAATTCTTCTTCATCTTCAATATTCAATCCCCAATTAGTTATTCTTTCATAACCAACAGTTGAACTTGGAACAGCACCAAGAGCTTTACCGCAAGCTGATCCGGCGCCATGACCGGGCCAGACCTGAATAAAATCATCCAATCCTTTAAATCTTTTTAATGATTGAAACATTTGACGTGCACCTTTTTCCTGTGTGCCCGTTATTCCGGCAGCTTTTTCTAAAAGATCCGGTCTGCCAATATCACCGACAAATACAAAATCACCCGTAAAAATCATAACTGGTTTATTTGATGCCGGTGTATCAGTTAACAAAAAGGAAATATGCTCTGGAGTGTGCCCGGGAGTATGCATTACCTCCAGAATAAGATTTCCAACTTTTATTTTGTGTCCGTTTTTTAATCCGATATGATCAAATTGATACTGCCAATCTTCGCCACCTTCATCAGACAGATAGACTTTTGCACCGGTAGCTGCTGCAAGTTCTCGTGTTCCGCTTAAAAAGTCTGCGTGGATGTGAGTTTCAGTAATATGTGTAATAGTTAAGTTTTCCTGTTCAGCAATTTCAAGATATGTATCAATATCTCTTTTAGGGTCAATAACGATAGCTTCTTTAGTTGCCTGGCAGCCGACAATGTAACTAGCCTGAGCTAATCCTTTTTCATAAATGTGTTTAAAAAACATAAATCCTCCTTATAATCCTTGCTCTAATGTTTCATACCAATCCAGAATTCCGCTCTGTAAATTATAAACAGTCTGGAATCCCATCCTTAACATTGCCATTCCTGCATGATAACTTCGGTTACCGCTTCGGCAATAAATGTAATAATTTTTTGATTTATCCAGCTGCTCAATTTCCTGTAGAAAAGCTGGACTCATTATATCAATCAGTTTTGAATTGGGTATATGACCAGCCATATACTCACCCTGAGTTCTAACATCAAGAAGAACCCCATCGGGATCATTTTTCATTTTTTCTAAAAAAGTTGTTGAATCCAGATTCAAAACTTTAGCTGATATGTTTGTGTCCTTGAACATTATTTCTCCTTATTTTTATTAATTCTTTATTGCAGAATTAGCTCTTTACCTATGATATACACTCCCATTAACATAACGAACCAACCAAAAGCCGGCTTAAGTTTCTGAGAAGAAATAAATTTAGACAGATAACTTCCTGCAAAAATTCCGCTAACAGCCAGCAAAGAAACTAAAAAAAGCAGACCCCAATTTATTTCTCTTTGTATTCCTAAATCTCCTGTAAAACCAATTAAAGATTTTGCGGCAATAATAAGCAGGGAGGTTCCCACTGCTATTTTCATAGGTAGTTTTGCCAGTAATACAAGTGCAGGAATGATCAGAAAACCTCCGCCCGCACCAACAAGTCCGGTTAATATTCCAACGATAAATCCTTCAACCATTATTAAGGGATAGTTGAAGCTCTGCTCATTAACAATAATATCTGGTTTGTTATTCTTTATCATTGAGATTGCAGCAAGAATCATTAAGACTGCAAAAAATATCATTACAAAAAGATCTTTTGTAAATAAAAAATCACCGATCGTGAAAATTATATCGGGAATAGCCGGCAGTATAAATTTTCTTGTTATAAATACTGCTATAAATGACGGAACTGAAAAAACGATTGCTGTTTTATATGAAACAAGGTCTTTTTGCATATATGATGCTGAACCGACTAAACTGGTTAATCCTACAATAAATAAAGAATATGCAGTTGCGGTAACAGGATCAACATTAAGCAAATAAACAAGGACAGGAACAGTAAGTATCGAGCCACCGCTGCCGATTAAACCTAGTGATATACCTATTAAAATTGCTGCTATATAACCTAATAATTCCATCAAATAACTTATTTTGGAAAAATCTTAACTATTACGAGTCGTATGATGTAGCAATAACATATTGGATTCGATAAGATATATCAAGAAGAATGACTGACGGGTCATAAATATCATATTTTATGTTTTTTTTAAGCAAGTGACGGCATATATTTGACATCACAATAACTTAATTTAGGAATTAATTAATGTCAAAACACTACGAAATAGCAATTTTAGGCGGGGGTCCAGGTGGTTATGTAGCAGCAATACGAGCCGGGCAGTTGGGAATAAAAACAGTAGTTATTGATAAGGATAAACTTGGCGGGATTTGCCTCAATTGGGGATGCATTCCAACAAAATCTCTTCTAAAAAACGCAGAAATATTCGACACGATACAAAATCATGGAAATGAATTCGGAATTTATACAAAGGAACTCAGCTTTAATTTTAATGAAATAATTAAACGCAGCAGAGATATCTCTGATAGAATAACTAAAAATGTTGAACTGCTGGTAAAGAAAAATAAAGTTGATAGAATAAGAGGTTTCGGTAAGCTCTCATCAAAAAGTCAAATAGATATTTATGATGATAAAGAAAAGAATGTTGAAACAATAAGTGCGGATAAGATTATAATAGCAACCGGTGCAAGACCCAGATCCATTGATGCAATTCCTGTCGATAGAAAAAATATTATCACCAGTACTGAAGCTATGAGTCTTTCCGAACAACCAAAAGAATTAATTGTTATTGGAGCCGGAGCCATAGGTATTGAGTTTGCTTATTTTTATGCGGTACTTGGCACTAAAGTAACTGTTATAGAAATGATGGACAACATTCTGCCTATTGAAGATGTTGAAGTTTCGCAGGCACTTGAGAAAAATTTTAAGAAACGTGGAATTGAAATAATTACTCAAGCGACAGTGGAAAAAGCTGAGGTTAAAGGGAAAAAGGTAAAGGTTACAGTAAATCAAAATGGCGAGAAGAAAGAGCTGACTGCTGATAAAGTTTTAAGTGCAATTGGTGTTATTGGAAATGTAGAAGGTTTTGGTCTTGAGGAATTGGGTGTTGAACTTTTTAAGAATCACATAAAAGTTGATAAAAAAACTTACGAAACCAATATAACCGGTATTTATGCTATTGGTGATGTTATCGGCCCGCCCTGGTTGGCGCATGTAGCATCAGCAGAGGGAATCCATTGTGTGGAAACAATTAAAGGAATTAAAAATCCTGGCGTCGACTATGATAATATTCCCGGTTGTACTTACTGCCAGCCTCAGATTGCAAGTGTTGGGCTAACTGAAAAGAAAGCAAAAGAAATCGGATATGAACTTAAGATTGGTAAGTTTCCATTTATGGCAAGCGGAAAAGCATTTGCAGTTGGTGAAAGGGAAGGATTTGTGAAACTAATTTTTGATGCTAAATACGGTGAACTGCTCGGAGGTCATATAATCGGTTCAGAAGCAACAGAACTTATTGCCGAGGTTGCCTTAGCGCGTGCTATGGAAGCCACCGGTCATTCATTAATTAAAACAATCCACGCTCACCCGACTTTATCAGAATCAATTATGGAGGCTGCAGCCCAGGCATATGGTGAGGCAATTCATATTTAGTAATTTAATATTTAAAGCAAGAGTAAAATAAAATTGGTTGATGTTAATAATAAAATACTTTCGTATGCAGATTTAGGTTTTATTGATTATAAAGAAGCATGGGACCTTCAATATAAAATACATACAAGCCGTGTTCAGGGAACTATAAAAGATCATTTTCTTCTTCTTGAACATCCCAACACTTATACTCTTGGCAAAACAGCTGATAAATCAAATCTTATCGGAAATGAAGAGTATCTGAAAGAAAAAAATATTTCTGTCTATGATATAGACCGTGGTGGTGACATCACTTATCATGGACCCGGACAAATTGTTGGATATCCGATAATCAATCTTAATGATTGGAAACAGGATACGCATAAATATCTGCGTGCACTTGAAGAGATGATAATAAGAGTATGTTTTGAATACGGGTTAATTGGAAGAAGAGATCCAAGATACACCGGAGTCTGGATTGACGATAGGAAAATTGCAGCGATCGGAATAAAAGTCAGCCGGTGGGTTACTATGCATGGGTTTGCATTTAATATAAACACAGATCTCAGTTTGTTTGATGGTATAATTCCTTGCGGAATATCTGGGAAAGCAGTAACATCATTAAAAAAAGAAATTGATAAAACAGTTGAGATAGATTTTGTTAAGTCATTGATACTTAAACACTTTACTGAAGTATTTGAATATAATTCTATAGAATTAATTTCTAAAGATGAACTTTTAGCATTTGAGTTAACTCTCACAAACTAAAAAGGTTTTTAATGGCAAAAAAAGAAACAAAAAAAGCTGTTCAAAAAAAGAAAGACAACCTAAAACCGACTAACGGTAAAGGCGAAAATATAAAATCCCTTAGAGCCGGTAAAAAAGAATTTTCAAAAAGTGAATTGTTAAAAGTTCTAAGAACAATGTTGATCGCACGAACTCTTGACAACAAGGCAATGAACTTACTGCGTCAGGGCAAAACATTTTTTCATATTGCCGCTTCCGGTCACGAGGCTGTTCAGCTTGCAATAGGTTTACAGCTTGATCCCAAAAAAGATTGGTTCTTCCCTTACTATCGTGACCTGGCAACAGTGCTTACTGCGGGTGTAACACCTGAGGAGGTATTTCTTCAAACATTTGCTAAAGCCGATGACCCTGCAAGCGGTGGAAGGCAATTGCCTGTTCATTGGGGATCAACGAGATTTAATCTTCCATCCCAATCAAGTCCAACAGGAACTCAATTCTTACAAGCTGTAGGAACTGCACTTGCTTCAGTTAAAAAAGGTGAAAATAATGTTTCCTACGTAAGCAGTGGTGAAGGAACTACAAGCCAGGGTGAATTTCATGAAGCAGTTAATTGGGCAAGCAGAGAAAAGTTGCCGGTACTTTTCGTAATCCAAAATAATAAATATGCTATTTCTGTTCATGTCTCGGATCAGAGTGGAGGTAAAGATAACTCCGTTGCCGAAATGATGGCCGGATTTCATAACCTGTATAGAGCGAGAATAGATGGAACAAATTTCTTTGAATCTTATGAAAAAATACAGGAAGCAGTTGATTATATAAAAAGCGGCAAGGGTCCTGCACTTATTGAAGCTGAAGTAGTAAGGCTTTCTTCACACTCTTCTTCAGATGATCAGAAAAAATACCGTGACAATAAAGAAATTGAAGAAGAGTCTAAAAAATGTCCGATTGAACAATTTTCAAAAATTCTTATTTCAAATGGTTTTCTCAATGAAAAAGAATTAGAAAAAATTAAAAAAGAAATTGCTGACGCAATTAATGAAGCAGCAGATAGAGCAATAAAAGCCTCAGATCCGCGAAAAGAGGATGCTGAAAGATATGTTTATGATGAAAGCGGTTACCGCGATACTCTCGATTACGAAGCCACAACTCCCTCAGGCGATAAAATAGTTATGGTTGATGCTATCAATCACGCACTTCACGAGGAGATGGAGCGGAATGCAAATATGTATATTTTTGGTGAAGACATTGAAGATGCTAAAGGTGGAGTATTTACTGCAACAAAGGGTTTAACCAAACGATTTACCAAAAAAAGAGTTTTTAACTCTCCTCTTGCAGAGGCAAGTATAATGGGTGTCGCAATCGGAATGACTTTCGCTGAATTAAAGCCTGTTGTAGAAATTCAGTTTGCCGATTACATTTGGCCTGCATTCATGCAGATGAGGGATGAACTTGCTACAATTCGATATCGCTCAAATAATGCGTGGGAATCTCCTGTTGTTACAAGAGTTGCAGTCGGCGGATACATACATGGCGGATTATATCACAGTCAGAATATTGAATCAATATTTGCACACGTTCCAGGAATTTTTATAGCCTATCCAAGTAATGCTGCAGATGCTAAAGGATTGTTAAAAACTGCATGCAGAATCAAAGATCCTGTTTTATTCTGTGAGCATAAAGGATTATACAGGCAGAGCTATGCAATAACTCCGGAACCTGATGAAAATTATCTTGTGCCTTTTGGAAAAGCCAAAGTAGTTCGTGAAGGATCGGATATAACTGTTGTTTCTTGGGGCGTTTCTCTATGGGATTCCGTAATTGCTGCAAAAAAACTTGAAGATGAATTTGAATACTCAGTTGAAGTGATTGACCTTAGAACACTAATTCCTTTAGATGAAGAAACAATATATAAATCAGTAAAAAAGACAAATAAATTAGTTATTGTTCACGAGGATACTTTAACAGGAGGTTTCGGCGGTGAAATAGCTTCAAGAGTTGCTGATACCTGCTTCCAGTATTTAGATGGACCGGTAAAAAGAATAGCAGCACTGGATACTCATATTCCATACTCACCGATTCTTGAAGCTACAGTGCTTCCTAATCGTGATAGAGTATATAAGGGAATTAAAGAACTAATAGAGTATTGAGCAAAAGGCTAAGGTTGAGACTAAGACATATTTTCAGTGTAATAAACATATAAATCAAATCGTCATTTAAATAGGGAGGTGGTATGAAGTATCCGGACTTTACTTCAATGCCTGTTTGGCAAAAAGCTTTGGATTTATTATTAAAAATATATTAAATAACTAAAGTTTTTCCTCCTGAAGAAAAGTATGGCTTGACAATTGATATCAGGAGATCAGCAAATTCTATTTTACAAAATATAGCCGAGGGATATGGCAGATTTGAGCCAAGGGATAAAACCAGGTTCTATAAGATTTCACGAGGAAGTTCATACGAACTTATGAGTCAGTCAATTGCCTCATACAAATTAGGTTATATAAAAGAAGAAAAAATTCTGGAAGAAATATTATCTGAAACAAATTATATTATTCAGGAACTAAATTCATTAATAAAATCTATTGAAACAAGAATAACTTAGCCTGAGCCTAACCCTCAGTCTAAAGGAGAAAATATGGAAGTGATAATGCCCAAAATGGGTGAAAGCGTTAGCGAAGGCACTATAATCAAATGGCATAAAAAAGTTGGTGATAAAGTTAAACACGATGAGATAATTTTTGAGATCAGCACTGACAAGGTTGATACGGAAATACCCTCTCCGGGTGAAGGCACTCTATCTGAAATTTTATTTGAGGAAGGTGATACAGTTGATGTAGGAACGGTTGTTGCAAAAATTTCGGATGATGGTGAATCGAAGGATTTATCTGAAAAAAAGGATGAAGAGGATAATGGCGAACAAAAATCTGAAGTTAAAGAAGAAAAATCTGAAAATGTGAAAAAGGAAACCGATTCTCAAAAATCTGAAAATGAAAAGAAAGAAACTTCTTCAGAAAAATCAACTTCAAAAAAATCATCCGGCAAAACAGTGGATATTGAAATGCCAAAGATGGGTGAATCGGTTATGGAAGGAACAATTATTAAATGGTTTAAGAAGGTTGGCGATAAAGTAAAAAAGGATGAAACAATATTTGAGATAAGTACAGATAAAGTTGACACAGAAATTCCGTCGCCGGAAGAAGGAACAATAGTTGAAATTCTTGTAGGTGAACAGGAGACAGTAGAAGTCGGAACCATTGTAGCAAAGCTTGGTGTTGGAGAAGATATAAAGATTGAAAAGAAAGAAACTTCGGTTCAAATTGAAAAGTCTGATGAAAATAAATCTTCTATGCATGATCAAGTGGGTAAAGATGTTAACATAAGACCTAAAGAGCAGGGAACAGGTTCAGGATTCTATTCACCACTTGTATTGAACATTGCTCAAAAAGAAAACGTTAGCTTTGATGAATTAAAAAATATTGAGGGAAGCGGACATGAAGGAAGATTGACTAAAAAAGATATTCTTGCTTATATTGAAAAGCTTAAATCAAAACCAGAGGAAATGAAAAAAACGGAAACTTCTGAAAAGAAGCAATTAGAAAGACCTTCATCTCCGGAAATTACACCTTCAGTAAAGCAGGCAAGTTATTCATCAACCGATGTAGAGAGAATTCCGATGGATAATATCCGCCAGAAAATTATGGAACATATGCTGCATAGCCGCGATACTTCAGTTCATGTCTCTGCATTGATTGAAGTTGATATGACGAAAATCCATAATTTCATTCAACTTAAAAAAGATGAGATTCAGAAGAGAGAAAATGTTAAACTGACATATATGGCTTTCATTGCCAATGCATGCGTACGGGCATTAAAAAAATATCCTCTGGTGAATTCAGCAATTGATGGAAATACAATTCTTCAAAAGAAATTTATAAACCTTGGAATTGCAGTTGCCATTGAACCGACAGGACTTATAGTTCCTAACATTAAAGGTGCTGGTGAAAGAAACATTACCGGACTTGCCAAAGCAATCAGTGATCTGGCATTTAGATCAAGAAATAAAAAACTTACTCCCGATGATATTACAAACGGAACATTCACAATAACAAACTACGGAGTATTCGGAACCATTTTTGGCACACCAATCATAAATCAACCTGAAGTAGCAATTCTTGGAGTAGGTGCCATACAGAAAAAGCCCGTTGTAATTGAAGTTGATGGGGCTGATACTTTTGCAATTAGGCATATTATGTCTCTAACCCTTTCACATGATCATAGATTAGTGGATGGAATGCTTGGAGGATTGTTCTTAAAATATATCAAAGAAACACTGGAAAACTTCGAACCGGAAGGATTTAATTAGATTTTATGATTAAGATTAATCAACATCAGCTTGCATTTAAAGAAGCTGCTGAAAAAGATAGTAAGGATTTAGGCAAGCGACCGGACTGGTTAAAAGTTAAACTGCCGACTGGAGATAATTATAGTGATGTAAAAAATCTTATGCGCAGACAGAAACTCAACACTGTTTGTGAGGAAGCACGCTGCCCAAATATTGCCGAATGCTGGAATCATCGCACTGCAACATTTATGATTTTAGGTGATACCTGTACAAGGAGCTGCGGTTTCTGCAATGTTAAATTAGGAATGCCTACAGAGTTAGATCTTGATGAGCCTAAAAGAGTTGTTGAGTCTGTAATTGAATTGGATTTACGTCATGTTGTTATAACCTCCGTAAACAGAGACGAATTGAAGGATGGAGGAGCAGCAATCTTTAAAGAATGCGTCAGACTTATTCGCGAACAGAAACCTGATTGTACTGTTGAAATACTTATTCCTGATTTTAAAGGGGAAGAATACGCATTCAATATAATAATGCAAAACCCACCTGATATACTAAATCATAATCTTGAAACCGTTCCAAGGTTGTATCATGCTGTTAGACCGCAAGCTAAGTATCAGCGAAGTCTCGATCTTATTAAATGGTTCAAAAATAATGGACTCAAAACAAAGAGCGGTATAATGGTAGGTATAGGGGAGATCAAAGAAGAAGTTTTAGAACTTATGAAAGATCTGGTTTCTAAGGGCTGTGATATCCTTACAATCGGACAATATCTTCAGCCGACAAAAAATCATTTACCGGTGGATAGATTTGTAACTCCAGAAGAATTCACAATATATAAAACCGAAGGTCTAAAAATGGGTTTTAAGATTGTTGAATCCTCTCCACTTGTAAGAAGTTCTTATCACGCTGATCAGCAGGCACGGGCAATTTTTTAATTGTTTGGTAATATTGGATTATCCGTTTAATCTTGTTTATTTAGTAAAAAAGTAACTATTTTGAGCACGCAAAATTCATTTTTATTCATTATTCAATCTATGCTTACATGAGATTTCGATTACCGCTTTTTTTTCTTTTATTCACATCGTTTTACATATTCCCGCAAGGTTTAGACAATCACAGACTTAACAAATCTCTGGATGACGACGCTTCAAAATATACTAATGTTGGAAACTTCGGTTTAACAATAACGAATTTTGGAACTTATGGTCATGGATTCGTTTTCTGGCCTCAACAACCAAGTGCAGAATATCCGATTGGATCTGGTATAGAACATTTATTCGACGGTGGGTTATGGATAGGCGCGTTTACTCAAAACGATACTCTCGGTGGTGGAAGACAGGGTCCTTTTGTAACGACTGCTGCTGTTGATGCTGCTTCAATTTCTGCCAGAGGCGGAGGTTTTGAATTTACAAATGCGCCCGGTTCAAGGGTAATAGAGAGGTCCTCCAGGTTTGATTCTCAGGTTTATAGCCCATTAGCTGTGTCGCATCAGGACCTGGTAATGGTTTATTCCGACACAAGCAGATTTTTCTTGAATGGTGAGCCGATTGTTGATCATATTCCGATTGGCGTTGAAATTAGTCAGGAATCTTATGCCTGGGATTTATCTTTTGCAAATAATTTTATAATTATGAATTACTGGATAAAAAATATTTCTAATAAGTATCTTGACTCCGTTTACATTGGCTTATGGACCGACGCTGTTGTAAGAAATACTTTAGTAACCGGAAGACCATCAGGTAGTTCCTTTTTTGATAAAGGCGGAAACGGTTACACGGACTCACTAAAAATAGCTTATGAGTTCGATGCAACGGGAGATATTGGTTTTACTGATAGTTATTTGGGTGTACAGTTCCTGGGTTCCTCTATTCCAATCGACAGCATTAACTTTGTGTCGTGGCAATTTAGGAATACGTCTGATGCAAATTTATTTGCACCACAAAATGATGTTGAAAGATACAGAAAGATGACAGGTTATTTTGGCGGTGATAATAGATTTCCATACAACATCACTCCTCAAATGTTAAAAGGTCCTTCAAATAGATCTATTATGATAACAGCTGGCAACTTTAATAATATTGCCCCTGGTGATTCTGTTAATG
>DATHSU010000265.1:0-7318 GCA_035463895.1 Ignavibacteriaceae bacterium
ACCTATCCTGAAGATCCCATTCAGTTTGTATTACTTCCTTCAAATGCAAGAAAAAGGTATAAGGGACTATTAAGTATTCAGTCATTGATGGAACAGGAATCTGAATTATCTGTTTACAACACCTATTTCCCTGGTCGTGATAAATCCGTCGGAATAATTGCATGTGGTATTGCTCATAATTATCTGCTTGAAAATTATCCGGACAGGAAATGTCCATATCCTGTACTTCAAATAAGTCAATACCCTCTGCCATTTTCTAAAGTAGAAAGAATTGTGAATGAATGTGAAAGCGTTCTTGTTCTGGAGGATGGATATCCATTTGTTGAAGAACAGCTAAAAGGATTTTTAGAAGTTAACAGTAAAATTAAAGGAAGACTTGATGGATCGATTCCACGTGATGGTGAATTGAATCCGGATATTGTAGGGAAGGCATTGGGAAGAGAAGTAAAAACAGGGATGAAGGTTCCGGCAATAGTAAAAAACCGTCCGCCGGAGTTATGTGCCGGATGCGGTCACAGGGACATTTATAACGCTTTGAATGAGACAATGAAAGAGTTCGGTAAGCAGAAAGTTTTTTCCGATATCGGATGTTATACACTCGGGGCACTCCCTCCCTGGAATGCAATTAATTCGTGTGTTGATATGGGCGCTTCAATAACAATGGCAAAAGGCGCTGCCGATGCCGGGGTTCGACCTTCCGTTGCAGTTATAGGAGATTCAACATTCACTCATAGCGGGATGACCGCTTTACTGGATTGCGTTTATGAAAATACTCCGGTCACCGTTATAATTTCCGATAATGCAACAACCGCCATGACAGGTGGACAAACTTCGCCGGCAACGGGAAGACTTGAGGAAATCTGTATCGGACTTGGTGTTAAACCAGAGCATGTAAAAGTGCTGACTCCTTTGCCAAAATTTCATGATGAAATGGTAAAAGTCTTCAGGGAAGAAATGATGTATGATGGAGTATCGGTAATTATCCCGCGACGCGAATGCATTGTGCAGACTGTAGCAAAAAGCAAGAAGAATAAAAACCTGAAAACAGAGGAGGTTGCATAATGAAATCCGATATAATTTTATCAGGCGTAGGAGGACAGGGAATCCTATCAATAGCAGCAACGATAGGAATGGCGGCAATTGAAAACAACCTTCACTTAAAACAAGCAGAAGTTCATGGAATGAGTCAACGTGGAGGTGCTGTTCAGTCCCATTTAAGAATTTCTGAAAAAGAAATTGCAAGTGATCTTATTCCTGAAGGTAGCGCAGACATTATCATTTCAGTAGAACCAATGGAATCACTGCGCTATCTGCCATGGCTGAAAACAGACGGCTGGCTTGTTACAAATACAACTCCCTTTGTTAACATACCTGACTATCCTGATATGGAAGATCTTCTTTCAGAAATAGAAAAACTTCCGCATCATATTTCATTAAACGCCGATGATTTGGCTCGACAGGTAAAATCACCACGTTCATCTAATATGGTTGTGCTTGGTGCAGCTTCTCCGTTTCTGGACATTCCTTATCAATCACTTGTGAACGGAATTAAGAAAATTTTTGGAAGAAAAGGGGATAAAGTAGTACAACTAAATATAGATGCACTTAAAGCTGGAAGAGAGTTTGCAGTGAAGCATAAAACAGTTGGGAGCAGGATCATTTAGTTATTATATAGTAGTCCTTATTAAGATTCTTAAAACGGCAAGAGTAATAATTCATAATTGAAGAGTTATAAACCTCTTAAAATGTGTTATCATGAAGAGTTTTAATTCTTTTATATATTATCAATTGATCATGAAATGATTAAACGAATAAAAAAATTTAACTCATTTATTTTCTCATAACTGATAGACGAAGCTTTTTTAACCATTAGTCCAGCCAATATGTTGAGCTTAGGCAATTGAAAACTGCGATTTAGGTTAGATAATTCAATCTCTGGGTGCCATTCTAACATTTCAAACCACCTTATTAACCTCACTAAATGAATTATAATGTAATATTATGAAGCACCACAATTTAATTCCTTCACGGTTTCCAAATGATGAGATTAGAATAGCTCATTTTCTTGTTATAAAGCAAATTTCTAAAATGGCTTGAAAATTGATCAAATTCCAAATTATCTGAGTATTGAGTGACTTTCTGAAGTAATCTTTTGAATCTTAAGTTGTTCCGGCATATTCTTCGAATAACTTAAATTAAGCAAATATTTGGTTATCTTATTTCCTTGAGCGAACATACAATAGACATATGGAGAACCGAAATATCATCTGAATCTGGAATTGTTCAGAACTATTACAATTTGTTATCAAAAGATGAAAGAGACAGAAGCAAAAAATTTCGATTTCAAAAAGATGAGTACGAATATATTATCAGCAGAGGTTTTTTAAGGACTGTGTTGTCTTCATACTTGAATTTTTCACCGGAAAATCTGAAATTTTCTTATGGTTCATTTGGTAAGCCCTTTTTATCGGATGTATCTACAAAATTAAAATTTAATCTTTCACATTCTTCGGGATTAACATTAATTGCTGTCAACATGAATAATGAAATTGGCATAGACCTTGAATTTGTTAAAGATATTGATGATCGAACTGAATTAGCAAAGAACCTATTTACGGATAATGAAATCGAATTACTAAATAAGGCTCATGATAGTAATAAAGTCTTTTTTAAAATATGGACCAGGAAAGAAGCTATAATTAAAGCAGTTGGTAAAGGCTTATCTCTCCCACTAAATTTAATTGATGTTTCTAACCCGGGTAGTATTTTTTATAATAATTCTAACATACTGACAAAAACAGAATTCGATAATTGTAAATTGTACAAAATTAATTCTCCTGATGGATTTGAAGCATCGTTAGCATCGTTCGGGGAGAAAAAAAATATCGTCTATAAAAATTAATTATTATTGACCAAACTCTCATAACTTATGAAAAATGCACAATTTGGTAAAACTTTTAGTTGTTATGTTATAGGAGATGATTCTCTTTTAACACAATGTAGTCAAATATTACTTGATAAAGGACAAGATGTTTTGGGTGTTATTACTTCAGATCCTAAAATTGAATTATGGGCCAAGGAAAAGAAGCTGCCGTGTTTTGAAAATGATTTGACTTTAATAGAAAAGCTACGATCAAAACCATTCGATTATCTGTTTAGTATAGCAAACCTAAAAATACTGCCTGCTGAAATTCTTTCACTTCCGCGGAAAGGTGCAATTAACTTTCACGATGGACCTTTACCTGAGTATGCCGGATTGAATGCAACTTCCTGGGCTATAATAAATGGAGAAAAATTTCATGGTATAACCTGGCATTTTATAACTGATGAAATTGACAAAGGTGATATACTTTGCAGACAGACGTTTGAAGTAGCTGAAGATGAAACTGCATTTACTCTTAATACAAAATGCTTTGAAGAAGCATTTAAATCATTCGGAAAACTTGTAGACGATTTAATTGATAATTCAACTATCCGAATTAAACAGGAATTTCAGAATCGATCATACTTTGGAAAACACAAAAAGCCTTCAAATGCATGTGTAATTTCCTGGCAGGAGTCTGCTGAATCAATATCTGCTCTTGTTAGGGGATTAAATTTTGAAAGATATTCAAACCCGCTTGGCAGTGCAAAAATCAAAATCAATGATGAATTTTATATTGTAAAAAACTCAGCTGTGGTTGAAGTGAAAGAGGTTCATCAGCCAGGTATTATTTTGGGATATGATGAAAAAACGATGACGATTGCTGCGAAGGCAGATGCTGTTAAATTATATAATTTTGAAAGCCTGGATGGTAAGGAAGTATCAATAAAAGATATCATCGACAAGTTCTAATTAAAAGCGGGATATTCACTTGAAGAACTATTACCTTCCTCGAAAGAAATATTCACACAGATTAATAATCAGTATTCTAAATATGAAACCTTTTGGTCTGATAAATTAAAGCAGCTTGAAAAAATTGATGTTGACCTAAAATATGATGAACTGATCGAATCGAATGGATATGTTCATAGAAAAATGGAACTGATAATCCCTCGAAAAATATATGATACGGTAAAGTTATCAAAACAGTTTTCATATGAGGACTTCATAAAAATTTCTTTTGCTTTTTTTATCGGCAAATTAAAAAGTAAAAAAAGTTTTGACATAGGCTACTCTCCGTTAAATTCTTTTTCAAATCAAAAAGAATTGGAGAAGCTCTTTGCTGCCACAGTACCACTGAAGATTACTATTGACTATGAAAACAAATGTTCCGATTTGATAGAGTCTGAAATAGACAAGTTCAATAACCTGAAGAGAAAAGGAACATATATTAAAGATATTATTGCCAGAACACCGGATTTAGTCTATCCAATTGATCACTATATAAGTTTTCCGGTACTGATCAAGGACATCAATAAATTAGATGAATATGAAGATGTAAACGCTAAACTAACTTTGCTAAATGTGATGGAATCAGCGAAGTTTTATTGGATATATAATATTAACGAGATTTCTGAAGAAGTTATCAAAGTATTGTGTGAGCATTTTATCGGATATTTAACTGAATTACTTGAAGGATTGGATAAGTGTTTTTTCAATATTTCCCTCCTAACAAAAATCGAACGGAACAATCTTCTACATCTTTGGAATGAAACGGATTCGGATTATCCTAATGATATTAGTATTCATCAGCTATTTGAAACGCAAGCGCTTTTAAAACGGGATACCGTGGCATTAGTCTGCAATGGTGTTGAAATAACATACTCCCAACTCAATAATAGAGCGGAATTACTTGCCGGTTATCTACATCAACTTGGTGTTAAGCCGAATACTTTTATAGGTGTTTCATTAAACCGTTCCACCGAAATGATGGTTACAATACTTGGAATCTTTAAGGCAGGATGTACTTATGTTCCACTCGATCCTGATTTCCCCGAGGAAAGAATTTTATTGATGCTGGAGGATTCCGGATGTTCAGTTATCATTACTGAAAGTAAACTATCAAGTGAATTTAAAAGTTATAATCTTCTTATCGTTAATATTGATCGCGATTGGGATAATATATCTGCAGCTGGAAAAACTCCGGTTGTTAATTATTCTTCCGACTCATTAGCATACCTAATTTACACCTCAGGCTCAACAGGAAAACCAAAGGGAGTGAAGGTAACCAATCGGAATGTAGTAAATTTTTTCACTGCAATGGATAAACAGATCAGCTATGATGAACAATCAGTATGGCTGGCAGTAACAAGTCTGTCATTTGACATATCGGTGCTTGAGCTATTGTGGACATTAACGCGGGGATTGAAAGTAGTAATCTATACAGGAGATGATATAAAAGTAACATCACAACAAAACGTAATCGGGACAAAGAATATAGATTTCAGTTTATTTTACTTTTCAAGTTACGAGGGAGAGAAGGATGCGAACAAGTATCATCTGCTGCTGGAGGGATCAAAGTATGCAGATAAGAATAACTTCACAGCAGTATGGACACCGGAGCGACACTTTTATGATTTCGGGGGGTTATATCCGAACCCATCAATAACCAGTGCAGCAATAGCAGCAGTAACAGAGAGAATAAAAATAAGAGCAGGCAGTGTTGTATCACCATTACACAATACAATACGCATAGCAGAAGAATGGTCTATGGTAGATAACCTGTCACACGGAAGAGTGGGTGTATCCTTTGCAGCAGGGTGGCAGCCGAATGATTTTGTAATAAAGCCTGAAAACTTCAAAGATAGAAAAGATTTGATGTTCAGGCAGATAGAAGAAGTTCAGAAGTTATGGCAGGGAGAGAAGGTAGGGTTCACCAATCCAAATGGAAAGGTAATAGAGATAAATATACTTCCTAAACCTGTTCAGGAAAAGCTGCCAGTATGGGTAACAGCGGCAGGAAATCCAGAAACATTTGAGATGGCAGGCAGGTTAGGTCATAATCTGTTAACACATCTGTTGGGACAAAGTATAACAGAGTTGGCAGAAAAGATAAGTATATACAGGAAAGCCTGGAAAGAAGCCGGACATAAGGGAAAAGGAATATTAACGCTGATGCTTCACACATTTGTTGGTACAGATGAAAAGATGGTAAAGGAGACCGTAAGAGGACCGATGAAGCATTACTTAAAGAGTTCGGTAAATTTAGTAAAGGAAGCAGCCTGGTCATTTCCTGTATTTAAGAATGCAACCACAGGTACAGATGGAAACTTCAGCTTGGATCATCTGTCCTCAGAAGATCTGGATGCAGTACTGGATTATTCATTTGAGAGATATTACCAGACGAGCGGATTGTTCGGAACGCCTGAGAGTTGTAAGAAGATCATAAAGAATCTTAAAGAAACAGATGTAGATGAGATAGCCTGTCTAATAGATTTCGGAGTAGATTCAGACCTGGTAATGGCGCATCTTCATTATCTTAATCAGGTAAGGCGGGAAGCGAATATACAGGTACCAGTAAAAACAGGAACGGATAAGTATACGATCTCATCTCTGATAAGAGAGCAGAAAGTAACACATATGCAATGCACGCCATCAATGGCACAGATGCTGGCGCTGGATGAGGAATCAAAGGAATCATTGAGGTCATTGCAGACAATGCTGATAGGCGGGGAGGCATTCCCGGTTAAGTTAGCAGAAAGCCTGGTTGAGGTAGTAGAGGGAGATATACTGAATATGTATGGTCCTACAGAAACCACGGTATGGTCAACAGTCTATAAGCTGAAGAAACCGGTAGGAAAAACAATACCGATAGGAAAACCGATAGCAAACACACAGATATATATACTGGATAGTTACCGGCAGTTGGTACCGGTGGGCATACCGGGAGAGTTGTGTATAGGAGGAGACGGAGTAACCGAAGGATATTATAACAGACCGGAGCTAACAGCAGAAAAGTTTATAGATAATCCGTTTTCTAATGAAGAAAATAGCAAACTGTACAGGACGGGAGATTTAGCATATTACAGGAAAGACGGGACGATAGAATTTCTGGGCAGGCAGGATCATCAGGTAAAGATAAGAGGATACAGGATAGAGTTGGGAGAGATAGAGACAGCACTATCATCACACGAAGATATCAGAGAAGCAGTAGTAATAGCAAGAGAAGATACACCGGGAGATGTAAGATTGGTTGCTTACGTTATCCCACAGAAAGATTCATTAACAGATACAGAAGAGCTAAGAAATTATATTAAAGGCAAATTACCTGAGTATATGGTCCCATCACAGTATCTGAGTGTTGAAAGTTTTCCTCTAACACCGAATGGGAAGATAGATAGAAAAGCATTTCCAGTTCCATCGGAATTTAATTTTGATACTGTGAAAAAAGAGGTT
>DATHSU010000266.1:0-1682 GCA_035463895.1 Ignavibacteriaceae bacterium
CGGCTAAAGATATTTTTTTATAATTACCTGTTTTAACAACGTAGTTAACTGAGTCTAATATTTTTGAAAAGAATGGATCGTATTCGCGTAGGGAAGAAAAAATATGCTGTTCAATGCGACCGGCAACAATTCTGTTCAAAAAAAAGAGTGCTTCACTTTCTGTTTCAATTGGAGGATCCCATTTTTTAAACGAGTTGGCTAAAGGAGTAATATTCTTTTCTTTATCAGGAACAAATAGGGTGGTTATCGCATCAATAGCTATTTCATTAATGCAGTATTCCCCTTTTTGAAGAAGCTTAAAAATTTTTTTATGATTTAATCCAAGGTAACCGGTAGCCAGTGAATAAGTTTTCTCAACGAGAAAATTTATCTCTGTAGAACGCTGATATTTACCCTCAGCAAGTGTTTGTAATGTGGCTAAGACTTCCATAGCAAGAATAATTACTGCCGTAAGTTATGAAAATTTAAAGGAAAGTAAAGCTTAAGTGAAAAAATTTTAGTAAAGAATATTCCAATACATACAACTGTTGACATTGACAAGGATTACTCAATTATTCTTTTCAAAGTATTCCAAATGATTTACAAACTTCTCCCCATCCCAGTATTTTATGTTATTCCTCAGAATATTGAAGTATTCTTCTGTGTAAGTAAGCGGCGGGGAGAGTTTGCCTTCTTTAACCAACCGATCTCTATCGTGTTGAAAGTTATCCCCGGTTTCAATAAAGTTGATACTTAGATCAGCATTAAAATAGTAGTATATCTGTCCTCCGACAACACCCTGGACAGTTTCTTCACTTATGCCTATACGAAATGAATTTTCTTTCTTTTTATAGAGAAGACCTCCTATTACAGGAGCATTATATCTGCTTCCCGAGTAAGTTGAATAGTCCGATGGAGGAATTAAAATGTACTTATCAATATTCGCTAAAGGTATCTCTTTTAATATATAATTCTCTGGTGCTATGGCCTGCCCGGATAAACTATCAAGATCCAATGCTATAATTACAGTACTTTCAAATCCATTGTTTACTCCAGCCAAAAGTATTTTTTCTCTGTCTGAAAAACTATCGATAAATATTAATCCATCGGTAAGGTGACCCGAATGCCAGAATATATCTGTTACTCTTCTGCCAGTTAGAATATCGATACCGAATACTGCACAAGGGAAATATTCATTCTGCATTGCTATATATAATATTTCTTTATCATTTTTTTTATGAATTTGAAACAGAAATGCTCTAAAAGCAGAGGGGAAGTTTATATTTTTAGTTGATATTTGATACTCAAAATTAAATTTCCAGATTTGATTTTGATTTTTATCATAGCAGGTTATAGTACTTAAATCAAAATTATCAGGATGCGGATCGAGTATAGTATTAGTAAGTATAATTTCATTTTCCCCATCTCTGTTAACATCCCGAATAATACTAAAGTGCTTTTTAATTGAGTTTAAGTCTAAAAAATCATCCCCTAAAGCACCAGCCTTTTTTGTCCATATAAGTTTGTTATTCTGATTATATACTCTCAAGTGTTGATTCTCATATTTTATTACCTTCGGGTTATCATCAAAATCAATCAAACCTGAAATCAGAATTATTACAGTAAGAGCTAAAACCAAAATAATAGACAGAGAATGTTTTAATGCAAATTTTCCTCCTCGTATTACAGGGTTAATCTTTCTT
>DATHSU010000267.1:0-17411 GCA_035463895.1 Ignavibacteriaceae bacterium
GATGATATGCTCATTGATTATGATTTAACCCTTGACGGAAGTATTGCAAATTCAAAAGATTACAACGGATTTTTATTCAGTAAGGATAATGACTACTATTTCTTTTCAAGATCTGCTAACAAATTTGTCCGGTTGACAAACGATAAAGCCGAAAAGAAAAATCCTACTCTTTCACCGGATGGTAAAAAAGTTGCATACACAAAAAACCGTGATCTGTATTATGCGGATAGTGAAACAGGTAAGGAAATCCGCTTGACTTTCGATGCTTCAGAAACAATTTATAATGGCTGGGCATCCTGGGTTTATATGGAGGAAATACTCGGTCGTGCAGGTAATTATAAAGCCTTTTGGTGGTCGCCGAACAGTGAAATGATTGCTTTCCTCAGAACTGATGATTCGCCGGTTCCGAGATATCCTCTTTACATTGCTGACGGTGTTCACGGTGAACTTGAGTGGGAACATTATCCAAAACCTGGTGATCCGAATCCTTTAGTTAAGCTTGGTGTCGTTCATCTCAATAACGGGAATGTTATCTGGGTGGAGCAGGATGAGACCATCGACCAGTACACAGCATGGCCTTTCTGGCGAGAGAACAGTTCTGAATTATTTTACCAGGTTCTTAACCGCGGACAGGATTATCTGCAATTGCTTTCTGCAAATCCCAAAACCGGTAAGTCAAAATTAGTCTATGAAGAAAAGCAGCCTACCTGGGTTGAATTCTTTAAAGATATAAATATGCTCAAAGATGAAAGCGGATTTCTACTAACTTCGGACAAAGACGGATGGAATCACATTTATTACTTTGATATAAACGGTAAGTTGAAATCAAGACTAACCTCAGGTGAATGGACTGTTACAAAAATTGTTCTGGTCGACGAAAAAAATAAGAAGGTGTTCTTTGAAGGAAATAAGGATAATTCATTAGAAACACATTTGTTTTCTGTTGGGCTTGATGGAAAGAATCTTACAAAACTTACTAAGAATGTTGGAACTCACAGCACAACCGTTTCAACTAACGGATCATATTTTTATTCATCACATTCAACCGCAGACGTTCCGCATAAACTCGAATTGTTTGATGGTAAAGGAAACTCACTTAAAGTATTTGGTGACAGAAAAAGTAATGTGTATGATGAATACAACCTAGGCAAGACAGAATTCTTTAAAATAAAAACAGATGATGGGATTGAATTACCTGTTATGTGGATTTTTCCTCCTGATTTTGATGAAACAAAAAAGTATCCGGTTTTATTTTCTGTTTACGGCGGTCCCGGGGGTAAGGATGTAAAAAATGCTTACTTCGCTTTTCTTGATCGCTACTTTATTGCCCAAAGCGGAATAATTCATTTTATTGTTGATCATCGTGGTTCAGTACACTTCGGTAAAAAGGGAGAAAGAATGATGTACCGCAATCTCGGCAAGTGGGAAATGAATGATTACATTGAAGCCGTTAAGTGGCTTCGTACAATACCATTTGTTGATGAAACAAAAATCGGTATTAACGGCGGAAGCTATGGCGGATATGTTGCCTGTATGGCTCTTACTTATGGAGCGGATTACTTTACTCACGGCATAGCAGATTTTTCCGTAACGGATTGGCGTTTGTATGATAATGTTTATACTGAAAGATTTATGGATACACCGGAAGAGAATCCGGAAGGATATGAGTTCGGTTCTGCACTTACACACGCAGATAAATACAAAGGTATGCTGAGAATAACTCACGGAACAATGGATGATAATGTGCATGTTCAAAACACAATACAGCTTGTTGATAAGTTTACCTCGTTGAACAAAGATTTTGAGTTGATGTTATATCCGAATGAAAGACATGGCATTCGATTCCCAAAGTGGTCTCATCTTCAGAGGGAGTATGTGAAGTTTTGGTATAGATATTTTTTAAATAAAGAGTTTGTGATAGATTAGGAATAGAACGCGGATGATACGGATCAGGCGGGTTTTCACGGAATAAATCCGTGTTGATCCGTTTTAACCGCGTCACCTGCCGGCCGGCAAAGGCAGGTTCGTATTCTATTGTTTTTAAACTGTTCTTATAACCCGCCTGAAATGAAATCCGTAAACAGCAAGCGTCATTGCTGTCGGAAATTTTCTTGGATACTTTGATAGACTGAAGAATAACAATTTCCAGAAATACTTTTTACCTTTTTCAATTACTCCAAGCAGCCATAACAATCTTAAAAATGCTTTTATCTGTTCTAGATTTAACTTCTTTGGTGTCCAATTAGGTACTGTGTATTCCTTTAGAAAAATTTTCAATCGTTTATAGTATTCCTCCTGCGAGTAAATTGTGTTTAACAATCTGCTGTAACCTCTGATCAGTTTGGTATACTCCATCTTAGGAATAAAATTAATTGAGGCGTCCATGTTGTTCCCGGAAAACATATCAAGCAGTCTTCCTTCTTCTTTCATTCTCTTAAACAGCTTTGTTCCCGTTGGAGCATTAAGCAAACCAACCATTGCATTTGCAATTCCGCTCTGCTGAATAAAATCTATCTGCTCATCAAAAACGGATTCGGTGTCATTATCAAACCCCACTATAAACCCACCGGATACGATCATTCCGTTTCTTTGCAGCTTATTCACGGATTCAACAAGATTGCGTTTAAGATTTATAGCTTTACCGCATTCAGTAAGACTGCTGCTGTTGGGTGTTTCAATGCCAACGAAGACACTGTTGAATCCTGCTTCAACCATAAGTTTCATAAGTTCATCGTCATCTGCAAGATTGATGGAAACTTCGGTAATAAAAAAGAACGGATAATTTCTTTCTTTAGACCACTTAATCAATGCCGGAAGAAATTCGGTTTTTAGCTTTCTTTTATTACCTATAAAGTTATCATCTACAACCGAAATTCCTCCTCTCCAGCTAAGATCATACAAACGGTCAAGCTCTGTAATAAACTGTTCGGCACATTTTGCTCTTGGTGTTCTTCCATTCAACATTGTTATGCTGCAGAACTCACAATCATAAGGACAGCCACGAGAATATTGCAGACTCATTGATGCGTACTTTTTCATATCAAGCAATTCCCACATAGGCACAGGGGTTAAACTAATTTCCGGAAATTCATTTGTTTCATAAATATGTTTGGGATTTCCGTTTTTCAAATCTTCCAGAAATAATGGAAGGGTTATTTCCGCTTCATTGAGAATAAAATGATCAACGCCGAGAAGGTCTTTGTATTGAGTTGTGCATAACGGTCCGCCTGCAACCACTTTCACACCAAGCTTATTACATCTTCGCACAATTTCTCTGAATGATCTTAAATGCACATTCATCGCGCTGATAAAAACATAATCAGCCCAGATAATTGTTTTGTTGCTGAGCTTGGATACATTACAATCAATAAGTTTCTTATTCCATTCTTGGGGAAGTATTGACGCAACGGTAATAAGTCCGAGCGGGGGCTCAGCAGCTTTTTTAGATACGAACTTTAGCGCATCCTTAAAGCTCCAGAATGTGGATGGTGTTTCCGGATAGATAAATAAAACGTTCATTGTTTCTCTCCTGAAATATTTACACTCCAATTATGCAAAAAAAGGAGATACGTGTTTGTAAAAGATTTGTAAAAACATTAATGTTTTGTTTGATGTTAAAGCGAATAAAAATGATATTTGATTTGTTAATTCATCCCATTATTGAACAAATGAAAAGAATTTAAGGACAGTATTAAATGCGCTTGAGACATTCTTTTGTTTATAACCTGATAATATTCGTCTTTGCCCAGCTTGTATGGCTTGCTGTGCTGCTGTTATGGATCTACTGGTATGTAACTAACAATATAATATTTGAGCAGGTCGGGGAAGAATTATCGCCTCAGATAGTTGTTGATGCACCAAGCGTTGCTCCTTTTGTTGTGGGGATTGTAATGCTTACCGGACTTTCATTCATCCTCGTTCTTTTCTTCAGACATCTAAGCATACAAATACGGTTAACAAAGCTTTATGACAATTTTATTGCCAACATTACGCACGAATTGAAATCACCTTTATCATCAATACAACTATATCTTGAAACACTCAGAACGCGAGATGTTCCTCCTGATAAAAGCAAAGAGTTTTATGATCTGATGATAAGAGATTCTGCGCGTTTGCAGAATCTTATTAACTCAATACTGGAAATATCGGCACTGGAAGGAAAACAAAACCGAAATCATTTTACAATTCACAGAGTGAATGAAATATTTCCGAAATTAATAAGGGATTCTGTTGAACAGTTCCGGCTGCCGGAAAATTCTCTAGACGTGAAAGTCACGGGGGATTGTGAGGTTTTTATAGATGTTATTTCTTTTAAAATGGTTTTCGATAACCTTGTTGACAATGCAATAAAGTACAGTACCGGAAATTTGAAAATTGAAGTAAATATAAATTGTAACCAAAAGAAATTAATAGTTGATTTTAAGGATAACGCCATAGGCATTACCGGTAAGGAACAGAAAAAAGTCTTTCAGAAATTTTACAGAATCTATGATAAGGATATTCCAAATGTTAAAGGCACGGGACTTGGACTCTATTGGGCAAGAGAAATTATAAAAACTCATAAGGGAAAGATCAGTGTTCATAGTGATGGCAAAGGAAAAGGAACTACTTTCAGAATTGAAATGCCTGTGGTCAAAAAAGAACTGATCCCCCTCCAAAGAAAAGGAAAGATAAATGAATGAATTAAGTACCGAAGCAAATAAAATTCTTCTTGTGGAAGATGAGGAGACAATGGCTCTCGGTTTAGAATATAATTTATCCGAGGAGGGCTACGAAGTTGACTGGGTAAAAGACGGAAAGGCAGCTCTTGAGCATTTTGACGAACAAAATTATGACTTGATTATTCTGGACATTATGCTTCCATATTACGATGGATTTGAAATAGCAGAAATTGTCCGTAGAAAGAACCCTCAAATGCCGATTCTTATGTTAACCGCCCGAACCGGATTTGACGACAAAGTTAGAGGACTTGAGCTTGGTGCCGATGATTACCTCACAAAACCGTTTCACCTGAAAGAATTGCTTCTTCGTGTTAAAGGAATGCTAAAACGAAAATCCTGGTACAGCGAAGCAGTTACAAACCAGCCAGCTTATAAATTCGGTGATAACGAAATTAATTTTGAAAATCTTAAGTGCAAAAATGAAAAGGGTAGGTTTCAGCTTACTAACTATGAAGCAATGATAATGAAATACCTTATTGAAAATAAGGGCAAAGTTGTTTCAAGAAAAGAGCTGCTTGAGAATGTGTGGAATCTAAATCCGGAAGTTGAAACACGAACAGTCGATAATTTTATAGTAAGATTAAGAAAGCGCTTTGAAAAAGATCCTTCTAATCCGGTTTATATAGTTAGTGTAAGAAGCGCTGGATATATGTTCCAGGTTCAGGATTAGATTCAAGCCTGCCTGTTAGCTTCAGGCTCAGTTATACCTGCTTTATGAGTTCACATTTTATTCTGCTTATAGGTGGTTCTTACCGGATAAACTTTTTTTTCTCAACCACTTGTTATTAAAAATTTTATAAATAATATTTGAACGAAATTATTTTCAGGAGAATCACATAGGAATTGAATAAGCAAACACCTCAACTAAAACGGGTACTTGGATTACCCGATCTCTCCTTTTTTCTCATTGCCGCTTTGGTAAATTTAAATAGTGTTCCTGTTATTGCCGGTGCAGGTCCTGTTGCACTTGTTCTGTGGCTTGCCGGATTTCTTTTCTTCTTTATTCCACAGGCAATTGCTGTTCTGGAACTTTCAAAAAGATCTCCCAAAGAAGGCGGAATTTATATCTGGAATAAAAAGGCGTGGGGTGATTTCCACGGATTCATTTCAGGATGGGCTTATTGGGTAAACAACATTTTTTATGTACCCACTTTGCTTTTCTACATTATTGGATTTATACTTTATATCGGCGGAGATAAAACGGCACATTATGCATCCAGCCCGCTTTTTATGATGAGTGTTTCTCTCGGACTTTTATGGCTGATAACATACCTTAATATACGCGGTTTTGGAGTTGGTAAGTGGATACAAAATCTTGGCGCTTCAGGAACCTTTATTACGGCAGCTACCATTCTTGTTATTGCTTCAATAACCGTGTTTACCAGAGGCTCGGCAAATGAGATTTCTTTTTCTGCTGTTATTCCTTCTCTTGGCAACTGGCAGTTTCTTGCTTTGTTCAGCATTGTTTGTTTAAACTATGTGGGGTTGGAATTAGGTTCTGTAATTACCGATGAAATCAAAAACCCTGATAGGAATATTCCGCGCGCCGTAATGATTGCCGGCTCGTCTACGGTTGTGCTGTTTCTTGTTGTAACCTCCTCACTTCTTATTGCAATACCATCATCGGAAATAGGAATCATTGAAGGAATTCTGCAGGGCATAGAACAAGCAGCAACGGCAATCGGGTTCGGATGGATCGTTTTTCCAGTTGCAATATTAATGATAATGAACGCCGCCGGTAATACTTCTGCCTGGCTATCCGGTGCTGCAAGAATTCCATTCGTAATTGGAATTGATAAATACCTTCCGCCGGTTTTAGGAACAATTCATCAAAAACATAAAACTCCGCACATTGCTTTAATCGTCCAGGGAATTGCTTCGAGTGTAGTTCTTATCATTGCGGCAATCGGTTCATCTGTAAGTGACATGTACCTGTTTCTTTTACAGACAACCGTTATACTTCAGCTTATCCCTTATGTTTATATGTTTGCTTCATTAATAAAAGTAAGAGCAACTTATGGCGACAGGGATGAATACTTTAAAAGAAGATATATTACTATAGCCGCCGGAATTATAGGCGGAGCAGTAAGTATGTTCGGAATTGCATTTGCTTTTGTACCCACTGAAGCTGTTTCTTCAATATTAATTTATGAGTTGAAGCTGATCCTCAGCTGTGTCGGTTTTATTACTCCGGCACTTGCATTTTATTATTTTAACAGCAAAAAAACAAAATTGGAGGCTGCTGCTGAAACAGCAACCAAACAGTAAATTATAGTTTTAAAACCGATCTTTTATAAAAAGAGCACTTCTAACCTTCTGGCATCTTATTAAGCCCAATTCCAAACAATAATTCGGGACATTTGAAACCCGGGTACTTACTTTCTGTAGGTTTCTTCCGGATTGTAACCCGAATAATAATATTGGTAAGAGTTTATTATTTCCTCACTAGTCCTATTATCAGATAATCCCTTGATGTTTTCTAAAGATTCCCAGTGTCTTACAGTTCTATGATTTAGTACATAAGGATTATCATCCCACGTATATGAATTATATAAACATCCTTCCTGAATTAAAGAAGGAATTAAGTAATAATCCTGGTAAGAGGGCGTAAGGTATTGTCCCATTGCTATTCTGTCTTCCATTGTTTGTGCCGAGGCATCATAAATGAAAACCACAAGAAAAAGAATAATGAATGGATAAAGAAAGTTAAGTTTCATTTTTTACTCCTTTTTTAGTTTGTTAAATAAACACACTAAAATAAATTTTAATGTTCATCAAGGGTTAGGATAAACCTTGCAAAATGTTGTACTTTTATTGCAATTTAGAAGTTTTTAGGGGATTGTAATCAGAATTGCCTAATTTTGAATAATTAGCTTGTTTTGACAACAATGAAGTGAGAATATTTCTTTAAAGACTACCTGAAAGAATAAGTAAACCTTAAACTAAGGTGATCGGCAGAATTGCGGTATGACTTAAAATTAATCCCCACAAAAATGTCGTCATAAATATTGTACGCTAAACCCCATCTTTGATATAAGTCATCTTTTTCTTTAAAAGAGCGATAAACGTATCCGCCCATCTGTGCAGTTAAAATTGATCTGCCCATTAAAAACTCACCACCCAAAAGAACAGAACCGCGAAAAGGGTTTGTTGTTTCGGATGCATAACCTCTCCTTGAAAGCTCAACTGCCCGCCCGTTTCTTTCAAGCTCCGCTGCAAAACTGACAGCAAAAATTCTCCACAATTGAATGCTCCTTAAAAATGTAATGCTGTACATCGGAACCTGCCCCGGCAGTGGAAAAGGCATTGATGAAATACCCCAGGAAAAAGAAACGTCCCATCTTTTCTTTTTTTCAGAATGCAGATAAGGATCATAAATATCGCGCGGATGAAAATCGGGGTTATCAAAATAGAAATTTGTTGAAAATGCAAGAGCCCAATAGTTTATTCCGCCGTTTGGCTCAAGCAGTGCGGCATTGGATTGATGGTTCATACTCCCATCTAATTGAAATTCTATTCTGTTGAATGGACGATAAGTAATTCCTCCGCCCACCCCAAGAATATAATTGAAATGTGTTGAGTAAGACCAGTTAACGGGTTCCTGATTCCGATCAAATGGATTCGTAAGGTAAGAGACCCCCCCTCTACCCTTTAAATGAAAATTAAATTCAGAAGGAAGACCAAAAAAGTAAGTAAACATCATTCCTGCAGAAAAGCCATGACCTAACAGCTCTTCAAGATCAAAATCATAATAAGAAAGAAAGAACCCGAAGCGCGGATAACATTCACAATCATTCCAAACATCGTCATTATTCAAATGCCAGTTGTAGATAAGCTCGTGCCCGCGAGGATTTAATCCCCGGACAGGCAAAACTTCCTTTGCGTGAGGTATCATATATCCATAAAGGAAACTTCCGCCAATTAAGTTGATTGATGATTTTTCTGCAGTAAAAACTTGTGTTGAATCTTTATCCAAGCTTTGATTTACATGCTCCTGCGAAAAAACCAAAGAACAGTTAAGTGTTAACAGCAATAAAAAATAAGAGAGAAATAACTTCATATAGAGTGTATTTTCTGCTGAGAAGATATCTTTACCCAGCCATCAACAATATTTTAGTTAAAAATTAATCTTCGGTTTCGAAATAAATTCATTTTATTCAATTTTTCAAGTGCTAAAATAACTTTTTATACGGAAATACTTTATTTTTATTTTATAGATGTATAATTTAAATACAATTGCTGTATAGATTATGTTGTTTTCTGCACATCAATTTTATCTCCAATAAAAAGAAAGCATTCAGATATTTCTTTGACGATATTTTTCTACATAATTTAATCACAATTAAAAAGGAAGCTGTTATGAAAAAAATGCTTCGGTATACTTTTCTCATTGTTATATTCTTCATAGCATACCACAACCACACGTTTTCTCAGGAAGTTACAAACATCATTCATCCATACCTGCAGGGAGTTATGAGTTCATCTGCCGACAATGAATTCATTGATGTTTACGTTGTTATGAAAGACCGTCTGAATTACTCTGATCTGCAAAGCCAGACATACATGCTTCCACGCAAATCTAAAAGAGATGAGGTCGTTCGTATTCTTAAAAATTATGCTGCTGTCAGTCAAAAAGAAATAAAAACCTTTATTGGCTTTCTTGAAGAAGAACAAAAGGTAAACAACGTCCATTACAACTGGGTAATAAATCTGGTCTCACTTAAAGCACTTAAATCTGCAATTGTGGATATTGCTGATGGTGTATCAAATATTCAAAGCATTCATTACGACAGGCAATTTACCATTGAAGAGTTAACAGATGATTTAGGAATATCAAAATATAATTATGATAATAATATTTCTGTGGAAGCCACATTGGCACCGCAGCCTGGTTTAACCTTAATTCGGGCACCACTTGTGTGGGCAGAAGGTGACAGCGGACGCGGCGTTCTGGTTGCTAATATTGATTCCGGAACCGACTGGCGTCATCCCGATCTTGTAAATAATATCTGGCAAAATCTTGGTGAAGACGCTAATAATAATGGAAGTACAATTATATGGAATGGTTCTGCATGGGTTTTTGATCCGGGCGATATAAACGGTATTGATGATGACGGTAATGGTCTGATAGATGATTTTGTGGGCTGGAACTATCAAAGCAATAACAATGATGTTATTACAGGTAGCAGTCACGGTACAGCTACTTCCGGAATTGTTGCAGGATACGGAACAAACGGAACTCAAACCGGCGTTGCACCGGCAGCTAATTTAATTATTCTTAAACCAAGTGGGGAATCACAATATTGGCTGTCACAACAGTATGCAATTGAGAAGGGTGCAGATATTATAACCAGTTCATTAAGTTATAAATGGTACTTCAATCCAAAACCTAATTACCCGATGTTCAGACAAATGACGGACATGGAACTGGCTGCGGGAATATTGCACACAAATTCAACCAGCAATGATGGTGGCAGTCTTGGAAGCGCACCAATACCTTATAACATTGCAACTCCGGGGAATTGTCCCGGTCCCTGGATACATCCTGACCAGACTTTAGTTGGCGGTGTAAGTTCTGTAATTGGATCTGCTAATGTTAATGCGGGAACAGATTTAATTGTATCTAGTTCCCCTCATGGACCAGCTGCGTGGGAAAATATACAACAGGTGTTTCCAACATATCCTTATCCAATGCCACCCGAATATCAGGATTATCCTTATCAAACCAGTCCGGGTTCAATGGGATTAATAAAACCGGATATTGCGGCTCCCGGCAACGGAACAACCTCAACTGCTGTTGGCGGAGGATATCAGTCTTTCAGCGGAACATCCGGTGCTACGCCTCATCTTGCAGGAGTTGCTGCATTATTACTTGGCGCAAATCCAAATCTGGAACCAGCCGATCTCAGCAGAATAATGCAAACAACGGCTGTTGAAAAAGGTGACCCCGGAAAAGATAACCGATATGGTGCCGGAAGAGTTGATGCTTTTGATGCATATCAGCAGATGCTTCAGGAAATTCCTGTTGAACTTACTGCGTTTAATATTGACGTTAACAGAGATGGGGTGATTTTAAGATGGTCAACCGCTACTGAAACAAACAACAATGGATTTGAAGTTCAAAGAGCATTTTTGCACAATGAGTTTGGAAAATCACCTTACGCACCTGTTGTATTTGTTGAGGGATACGGAACAACAACCGAAACCAGGAATTATTCTTACTCAGACAAACAACTGAATCCCGGAATATATTTTTACAGATTAAAGCAAATGGATTTCGACGGAAGTTTCACTTATTCACAGGAGGTATCTGTTGAGGTTTCAATTCCCGCTGAATTTTCTCTGATGCAGAATTATCCAAATCCTTTTAATCCTATGACAACAATTGAATATTCTCTCGCGGAGAAAGCTGATGTGAAAATTCTTGTCTATTCTGTTCTTGGTGAGCAAATTTCATCATTAGTTAATATGACTAAAGAAGCAGGTTATCATAAATATTATTTTGATGCTTCTGGTTTGCCATCAGGGACATACATATATCAAATAAGAGCCGGAAATTTTATAGAAACAAAGAAAATGATTCTGATACGATAAGTATCAAAGCCAGCATTTATTCTAAAATTATTAAAGCCATCCTTAAATAAGGATGGTTTTTTTTTATTCACTTATCTCTGATAACTAAAAATAATTTCAAAATATCAAAAATTTTACATATAATAGTTTCAGAGCATATCCAGTCTTAGCTTGATTAAATAATTATTTAAAAATTTTTACAATAAATAATGAGATTAATATCTCTAAAATCTTTTTTGTGGATTGTATTACTTTTAGCAGCATATACTGTTGCGTCTCAATTTGGTTACGCACAATTTGAAAAAGTAACCTTCAATCAAAAAGAGAATCTTGGCACCGTTTATTCTATATTCAAAGACAAGCAGGGGTTTATCTGGCTTGGTACAAGCACCGGATTAAAAAGATATGATGGAGTTAATCTAAAAAGTTACCGCTTCGATCCTTTAGACACCTCATCAATTTCCAGCAATGAAGTAAGAAGTATTCAGGAAGATAAAAACGGAGACCTCTGGATTGGTACTATCAATAAAGGTATAAACAAATTTTTAAGAAGTGAAGAAAAATTTATCAGATACGATAAAAGTCAAAATGGAAATAATTTCTTAAAGGAAGATATAGTTCCTCAATTGCTTTATAAGCCGGACAATCAACTTTGGGCTTGCGTGTGGGGGGCAGGATTGGCATACTTTGATGAGGTCAAGAAAATATTTAAGTATATCGAACCAGATTCTAATGAAATCTCCCCAACGCTATCCAAACATATCCGTTCGATTCTTCCTTCTAGAAAGGATTCAAATATATTTTGGGTTGGAACAAGAGAAGGTTTGCTGAAATTTGATAGAAAATTAAAAAAATATTTTCCGCTTTACACTAAAGATATACCATCTGGTTCAGCATTATCCGGATTTATTTTTTTTGTTGCTGAAGATAAAGACAATAGGTTATGGATTGGCTCTCAAAATAAGGGCTTCTGTAATTTTGATCCTGATGCGGGAAATATTTCAAAATATGGTTTTAATAAAAACACGGGCGTTCTTTCTCTAGCTCCAGATAATTATGGAAATGTTTGGATAGGAACAGCAGGAGATGGAATTTATTTGTTTGAAGCAAAAGAAAAAACACTGACAAACTTTATCAAGCAGAAAAATAATTTAAACTCCTTGCCTTCAAATAACATTAGTTCTCTTTTTGTTTGTGATGAAGAGATCGTTTGGATAGGAACAGCAGGTTCCGGACTCGCCCGGATTGTATCTGCAAACAAACAGTTCATACAGTTTAATCCTACTAAGAAGTCTTTAGAATTTAACAAAGATGAATATGTCTCACATATTTTTGAGGATGATAATAAGGATATCTGGCTCTGTGGTGCGGATGGACAGGTTTTTGTTTATAATGTAAGTCACGATAAGGTTGAGCCTTTATTTAATGAGCGAGGGATTCGGCCACGATCAAAAATTTACTCTGTTAGTTCAGCGGAAAACAATAAATATTTGATTGCTACTTTTAAAGAAGGGTTTTTTGTTTATGATAAAAAATCAGGTGAGTTACTTCATAAAAAACTATATCCCGATCATTCAGATTTGTGGCAAGCAAATAAAGTTACATCATTTTTAAAGGCATCTCAGGGAAAATATTATATCGGGACTGATGGTGCGGGATTGTTCGAGTATGATCTTAACACCAATAACATTAATCAGTACAATGATAATATGCCGAACGTGTGGGCTTTATTTAGAGATGAATCAGACAATGTTTGGGTAGGAACCTGGGGTAATGGTCTTTTCAGATTTAATGAATCAACTAACAAAATAGAAAACTTTTATCCGGCCCCGAATGATAAATCTTTTTTTACTAGTACTACGACTGTTTGTATAAAACAGGATAATAAAGGAAATCTTTGGTTTGGTACGCAAGGCGATGGGATTTTCCTTTTGGAACATGATAAGATTGTCAATCCTGTTTTTAAAAATTTTAATTCTTCAAATGGGATACCAGAAGATTTAATCATGGGAATCGTAGCAGAAGACGAAAATAATATCTGGATATCTACACAAGCCGGACTCGCAAGGTATGATTACAACAAAAAAACATTTGCTTCTTATGGTCAGAAGGAAGGAATTGAACAATTGGAATTTAATCTTGGCTCAATTTTAAGAGCATCCGATAATAACCTCTACTTTGGTTCGCTCGAAGGAACATATTTAACAAATAAAAGAAATTATCTAACCAAACAAAATACTTTCAATATAGTAATTACTGATGTTAAGTTATTTAACATTCCAATAAGGTTTTATAATAAAAATTATCCCTCAACTGAATATGAATCACTCGCGCTGAATTACAATCAGAACTTTCTCTCATTTGAGTTTGCTCCCCTGAATTATTCAGATCCTTCAAAGGTTGTTTGCGAGTATAAGCTTGAAGGTGTTGATGAGGATTGGCTTAAAGATGGAGGCAGACGATTTGCAAACTACACTGATCTTCCGCCAGGAAAATACAAGTTCATAGTACGAATTTTAGATGTTGAAAATAATGCGGCAATATCATTTGCTTCAATCGTTGTAAATATTAGTCCGCCAATATGGGCTACCTGGTATGCTTATGCTTTGTATATCACCGTTTTTATCGGGGCTCTTCTTTTCATCAGAAAATATGAAATGGAAAAAAGAGCAAAGAAAGCGCGTGAACAACTCCGAAAAAACAAAGAAGATACTGCAATGCGCGAGCTTAAATTACAAACGGAAGCGGCAGAATTTAAAGCGCGAACGGTTGAGCAAGAAAAGGAAATCGAAAAACAAAAAATTAGAAACAGAATTGCCCGTGACCTTCATGATGAAATAGGCAGTAACTTAAGCAGTATTTCATTGCTCAGCAGAATGCTAAAGGATGAATTAAAATCTGATGGTGAACTGTCGCAGAATCTTTCAAGAATAGAGTCGACAGCAAAAAACTCTGTAACATCAATAAGAGACATTGTGTGGTTCATCAATCCATCTTCGGATTCTCTTATTGATTTGATACGAAAGATGAATGAAACCTCAGAAAACTTGCTTAAGGAAACAGAGTGTTTTTTCCACCATAATATTCCAGATACTGATAAAAAGATAAGTCCCGAGATTAAGCGCGGTATATATTTAATCTTTAAAGAGACTTTGAATAACATCAGTAAACATTCCGGTGCAGATAAAGTAAACATAAACGTAAATGTGGATAACAATGAATTCTATTTAACAATTGATGATAATGGAAAGGGGTTCAATGTAAATGAAACATACAATGGGAACGGAATTAATAACATTAAATCACGCGCAGATGAACTAAGCGCTACTTTAACCATTCAAAGTGAAATCGGTAAAGGATCCGGTCTGGTGCTTAAATTACAAATGGCGCAAACACGTGATTGAATCTGGAATTATTCTCAAATAATTTGCTCAGGAACTAATTTTATGAAGAATTCAGTTATAGATATAATAATTATTGAAGACAACACCGTCTTCAGAGATACGCTTCAAAGTGTGATTATGAAATCAGCGGGGAAAACATGTAATTACAGCTTTCCTTCCAGCGAAACCGCCATCCGGGAAATTGAAATGAATGAACTGGTACCGGATATAATTCTTCTGGATATAGGGCTGCCCGGTAAAGACGGCATAAGCATAATACCTGAACTGAGAAAATTAACCCCTTCTTCTAAGATTATTATTATTACAGTGTGTGATGACGATGAAAATGTGTTTAATGCAATTTGCGCCGGAGCTTCCGGATACTTGATGAAAGATCAATCACCCGGGGATATTATTAATTCAATAGATGAAGTACTAAATGGCGGCGCTTCTGTAAATCCTCATATAGCAAAACGAGTTTTGAATATGTTCCGTGATCAAAATAAATCCGCTACAGATTACGGACTATCCGAAAGAGAAAAAGAAATTTTAAGTCTTCTGGTTGAAGGCTTAAGTAAAAAACTGATCGCAGAAAAAATATTTTTAAGCCCGCACACAATTGATTCACACATAAGAAACATTTATGCAAAACTTGAGGTCCATTCAAAAGGAAGCGCAATAAGCAAAGCTATTCGTGAAAAGCTTATTTAATCCACTGTCATAATAATATTTAAAGTGTGAGTATTAAAGCAGTAATGGCGGTGCTTTTTAACATAAGGTATTAAGGATATCAAATAGATGATGCTGTGGTCAATTATTGCTGATTATTTTAAGCTCAAGCCCTAACCATTTGGTAGATCTCTTCACTATGATATAGGTGACAATTCTATTTTAAGTTGTAATTTATACACAAAAGAAAAGATGTATTGGGAAATTTGGCGTAAATGCTCTGGCAAGAAATTTGCAGATAAACATTAAGTTTGTAACATAGAATAAAACAAATAAACGAATGCAGTTTAAAGCCATAATATCCAATATCGTTATTCTATTACTTGTAATACCTATCAACCTTCAGGCACAGAATCATACGGAAAGTGGTTTCAGCCTTGCATTAACACACGCCGCATTTGACGTTCTTCAGCAGTCCCGGCCATCTTTTGAAAAAAGGATTGAACTCAGAAAGGACATATCAGATAATGACTTTGGACAATTTGCCGGAATTATGTTCACGGGTAATGGTGCAAAGCATTTTTATACAGGTCTATATTACAATTTCCATTTATATGATATAATCGTTATAACGCCTAGCTTCGCTCCCGGTTTATATCTGGAAAACAACAGTAAAAATCTATTTTATCCGCTTGAATTCAGATCACAAATAGAAGTATCTGTAAAACTGTTGAGTAATACGAGGATTGGCCTCAGCTTCAATCATATTTCCAATGCCGGACTTGGAGATGAGAATCCCGGTGTTGAAAGTTTTGCAGTAACATATGTTATCTCGCTTTAATAAAACTTCCGGAAATAACTTCACAAATTAATTCCCCTCAAAACCACGCAAGTGCGTGATTGAATTGCCTATCATGACAGGTTAGTTTTGTATCAGATCAACTAGTTTCACTAAAATCAATTTATAAAAATCAAAATGGAGTTGAAGGATGGGTTATTTTCATCTTGTTTTATTCTCACTAATTATAGTCTTATGTAATATTGAGAATATTAGTTCTCAAAGTTTCTGGCAGCTGACGGGTCCTCTTTCCACAACATTGGGTATAAAACCGCTAGTTACTAACAGTGACGGTCATATTTTTGCTGGAACCGGTGGAGGGACTACCGGAATTGAGGGTAATGGGGTTTACCGTTCAACAGATAACGGCAATAGCTGGACTCAATCTGGATTAATTAACCTTTTTATTTTTGATCTTGCAATAAATTCCAGCGGACACATTTTTGCCGGAACAATGAATCAGGGTGTTTGGCGGTCTACCAATAACGGAGATAGCTGGACACAGATAAATGACGGGTTTAATAGCCTTGATAATACTGTTAATTCTCTGGCTATTAATTCTTTCGGTCATATTTATGCTGGTTCTGTAAATTCAATTTATCGCTCAACAAATAATGGAAATAGCTGGACGGCAATCAACAGTCCTAACTATAATGGTTTTTATCCCTTGGTCATAAATTCAAACAACGATATAGTTGTTGGAGCTGGTAGTCGTCTTTTCCGATCCACAAATAATGGTCAGAACTGGACAGAGATAACAATAGCAAATGCACAAACAGGTTCAGTGGCTTTTAATGAACTTGGTCATTTGTTTGTTGGAAATTTATTGGGCATATATCGATCTACAAATAATGGTGATAACTGGACCCAAATAAATAATGGAATAAATGTTGGTTCTTTTATAGCTGTGAATGATTTTTCTATTAACTCCGTGGGAACTATTTATGTTGGTCTGGGTGGTGGCTTTTCAGGCACTTCTAAAGGAGTTTTTTATTCTACCAATAATGGAGACAATTGGTTTGAATTAAACGATGGGCTTATTAATAATACCCTAAGATCTTTAACTATAGATCATGATGATTTTTTGTATGCCGGCAATAAAGAAGGTCAGGTTTATAAAACCACAAACCCATCTACAGCTAATAGCCTTAGCAAAACATTAACCGAATTGAATATTTTGGTTTCAAATATCCAATCAGCAATAAGCACAATTAATTTTTCACCACC
>DATHSU010000268.1:0-12320 GCA_035463895.1 Ignavibacteriaceae bacterium
GATTTATTAACAACAGCTGAAACAGTTCAGGATATTTATAATAAAAACTATCGTTTCTTCAAACCGCCGGATAAACCAACAGTTTGGGCAGTTCCGGATGATAAAAAAGTAACTTTATACTGGGATACAAAAGCAGAAGAAAGCGTCGATCCTATAACAGGAGAAGATTTTGAAGGTTATGTGATTTACAGAAGTACACGACCGGATTTTGCCGATATTCTCACTGTCACGGATGGCAGAGGCGCATCATACCTTTACGAACCTCTTAAAGATGTGAATGGTTTTGAAGCTAAGTGGGATATTAATAATAATTGGAAAGGATACCATCCGATACCTTATCAGGGAAGAGGTTTAAGTTATTATTTGGGTGATAATACAGGACTCGTTCATACTTTTGTTGATTCGAACAACGTTATTAATGGACAAACTTACTATTATGCAGTTGTTGCGTATGATCATGGTGATTCTTTAGGAATTCCGCCATCGGAAACCAGTAAAAAAATTACCGTTGACCCGATTACAGGTTCTGAGTCTTTTGATATAAATACAGTTAAGGTCATTCCAGGACCAAGAGCGTCTGGTTATAATGTTCCTTCAATCTCATCCACTGATGTTCAAAAGTTAAGTGGTGCCGGAAATGGAGAAGTTGACTTTAGAATTATAAACGATCTTGAAGTTATAGATGATTTTTATACTTTAAGATTCAGTGATCAATTAGTATTGAGTGATACAGTCATTAATCAAAGGAACTACTCTGTAAAAGGTGAAAAAACTGTAACAGAATCCTTCTTCCTTTTCGATACAAAATTTGCAGCCCTCTCGCGGGAGAATATTATTGATGATGGTAATCTTGTTGTTACAGATAACCTGGGAACTGTTTATCAAAAAGATGTTGACTATGTTATGGATTTCATCAGAGGAAGAATTGCAAGAACAGAAAATTCTTCTATGCCTAATAACAGTCAGTTTAACATAACTTATCTTAATTATGCTGTTTTTCAAAGTACTGCGATAAAGTCAGAAGATTCAAATCCGGTATTCAATGGAGTTAAACTTTCAGTATTCAGTTATGATAGTCTTATGTTTGATGCTGAGAAATCGGGTTGGAATAATCTAAGCATACCGCTTTCTGTTGGATTACCTTCTATTGGTGCTGCTGCCAGGAAAAAATTCTATCCCGGCGATTATATAATTACTTTCTCTGAACAGGATATCGATAGCGCTAAAAAAAGACAAGGTTCTACTCTTATTTCGATTCCTGTTAAATATAAAGTAGAAGAAGTATCAACAGGAATTCCTATTAGGGTTGCTACACTTCTTGAAGAGAAGCCTCCAAATGTAGATAATGCCTGGTCGCGTGGTGATGAAATCATTCTATTTCAACCTGGTGCAGAAGGTCTGCAAACTGATACTTTAACCTGGGCATTAACTTTTGCAAGAATGACTGAAACAGATTCTGTTATGCCCGGTAATGGAGATGTATATTTCTTCTATACTCAAAGACCATTTACAATCAATGACGTTTATACTCTTCAAACCAAACCTGGATTTATTGATAATAAATTAGCTTCATCAAGATTGGACAATATCTATGTCGTTCCAAATCCTTATGTAGGCGCAAGTATTCTTGAGCCGGCTAATAAATTACCTGGCCAGAATCGAGGTGAAAGACGTATATACTTTGAAAATCTTCCGATGAAATGTACAATAAGAATCTACACTCTGAATGGGGAATTAGTTAATCAATTAGAGCATGATTCCGGTATGGATAATGGGAGAGAATACTGGAATTTATTGAATAAAGATGGCTTTAGTGTAGCGTATGGGGTATATCTTGCGCATATAGATGCACCCGGCATAGGAGAAAAGCTCATAAAATTTGCGCTGATTAAATAAAGTTGACTGGAGAAAATTATGAAATCAATGAAATATATTTTAATAGTTATTGCAGCGGGACTTCTTACGGTTTCATCTTTTGCCCAAACGCAAAAGACCGGAACAACTGCTGCACAGGTTCTCAAGTTTAACGTCGGACCACGTGCAATTGGAATGGGTGGTGCTTTTACTGCCGTATCTGATGATATTACATCAATGTACTGGAATCCCGGCGGTACTGCAAATATAACGGCTAATGAAGCCTTCTTCAATCATACAACTCTCTATGCAGATGTGCGTCATGATTTTGCTGCTATTGCAAGTCACCTTTCAGGGATTGGAACAGTTGGTGCCTTTGTATCAGTTTTATCAATGGACGAAATGCTGGTTAGAACTGAACAAATGCCTGAAGGTACCGGGGAATTTTTTGACGCCGGTGCAATTGTAATTGGAATTAACTTTTCCAGGTTCCTGACAGAAAATTTTGCAATCGGAGGTAACTTTAAATACATTAACGAATCTATCTGGCATATGGATGCTACCGGATTTGGTATTGATATTGGGACTATGTACAAACTTCCGATTCTTAATGAAATGAGAATTGCAGCAAGTATTTCTAACTTCGGTTCAAAAATGCAATTAGCCGGCAGAGATGTTACAACAGTTATTCAATCCGGTTCTGGTGGTCAGAACTTTGTAAATACAAATCTTGAGCTTGATAAATTTGATTTACCGCTGCTATTCAGATTTGGTTTAGCTGCTGATGTTATTAGGGATGGTACATCCAGGTTAACTACTGCTGTTGATGCTATTCATCCGAATGATCATACAGAATATATTAATGCCGGTGCTGAGTATTCCTGGAATGAAATCATTTACCTTCGTGCAGGTTACAATTCTCTTTTTGAAAAAGATACTGAAAAGGGAATAACACTGGGATTCGGCATACACTACAGAATAATTGATATGGTCAAAGTAAAACTTGATTATGCTTATCAGGATTTCGGCCGTCTAAAAGATGTTCACTATTTCTCAGTTGGCGTTAACTTCTAATTAGATAGGAATAGGGTATAAAGGTTTATAGTTATAGTTCAAAGAATATCATTAATTCTTTTTGAACTCATTTCTTTTTTACTATACCTTTATACCCTTTTACCTGATGACCTCTCGTACAAATCTTTAAAGAGAAAAAATATGAAATTATTATTTACTCTGCTGTTACTTATCATTTTACCCGCTCAAGCACAGCAATTCAGAATTATTAGGCCGGTGCCGGATACAGTGCAGACCAATGGTTCTTACTTGTTTGGTGAACCAAGCATCTCAAATCCCGGCAATGCTCATCGCGGTATTGATATTTCAATCAAGTGGGATACAGTTTATTCCGCAACAAATGGATCAGTTTATTTTGTTGGGTATAATCCCAATGATACAATAGGCGGTTACCAGCCAGGCGGAGCAGGGAATTATGTGACTATCAGAAGTCAGTATGAAGGAAGATTAATTTATCTGTATTATATGCACCTGCAAATACCACTAGTTGAAGTTAATGATGTAGTGCTGTCGGGTCAGCCGATCGCTATTTCTGGTAATACAGGCTTTTCAACCGGAGCTCATCTTCACTTTGAAATAAGAATGGATTCACCCTCTTCAACATCCCGAAAAACTCGTAATCCGGAACTATGGTGTGCAATGAGTGGAATGGGTGCAATTTACGGCAAAGTGCCTAATGCACCTAACAGCACTCGTGTGGATATTTTTCCCGATCCAAAACCACGTCCTCCTTACACAACTTTTGGCTGGGCTTTAACTTATAATTTTGCAGATCCAATTATTGGGTCGGATGATCTTTATGGAGAAAACTACGCTATTGGTGATGTTAAACCCGGTACTTATACAATAAGAGCGTTGAATAACACGTATACAAGAACGGTTACAGTTGCTGCAGGTCAGGTTGTTAACGCTGATCCGCCAACTGGATTGCCAGAGCAGGAAATATTTGTAAATAATTTTCAACTTGAGCAGAATTATCCGAATCCATTCAACCCGACAACTGTTATTGGATTTCAAATTCCTGAAAGGTCTTTCATTCAATTGAAAGTTTATGATATGTTAGGTAATGAAGTTACAACCCTGGTAAATGAAGAAAGGTCATCCGGTATTTATAATGAATTCTTCGATGCTATTGGACTGGCATCCGGTGTGTATGTTTATGTACTGGTTGTTCAATCTTCTGAAAGCAGCAGAAGTTTCAGAGATAGCAAAAAGATGATGCTTGTCAGGTAAATTTTTTGTTTTCAATCCCCTTTGTTTAAAGGGGATTTTTCAATTCATTTACTCCCTTTAGTTAACTGCAATACTTTTATTTTTTAACACCTTACTATTATTAACTACCTCATCAAATACTCGCTTAGCATTTTCACCAAGAATCTTTTTAACATCACTTATTGAATAGCCATGTTCAAGCAACGCTAAGGTAAGATTAGGAAACTTTGAAACATTCTCTAGCCCAACGGGAGTCCTTCCGATTCCGTCAAAATCTGATCCGATTGCAACGTAATCAATACCTACAAGATTTACAATATGATCAATATGCTGAATAACATTATTAATAGTTGCACTATTAGTACCGGTTAAAAAGTTTGGATAGAACACTATACCAATTACACCACCGGAGTTGGCTATATCCTGGATCTGCCAGTCGTATAGATTTCTCGAACTATTAGTAATTGCCCTTACGCCGGAGTGAGATGCAATTATAGGGTTTGTTGTTTCTTCAAGAATATCCTGAATAGTTTTAATTCCAACGTGAGAAACATCTATAACAATTCCAAGTGAATCCATTGTTCTGATTACACTCCTTCCAAATTCACTTAATCCTTGTGTAAGTGTATTTGGATGATTATGAGCTATAGCCCAGTCAAGACTGTTATTCCAGGTAATTGTCATATAGCGCATACCAAGGTTAAAAAGGTTTTCAAGTTTTTCCAGACTACTCTCAATTGAATGCCCGCCTTCTACACCAATAACAGCAGCAATTTTTCCCTGCTGGTTAATAGTGATAGCTTCATTCATCGTATAAGACTGCTGGATAGCATCAGGATTATCAGTCATAATACTGTTAAACTCGTTTACCATAGTAATTGTATGGTCATAATGATTTGTATAAGTATTCGGATTAACCCAGAGGGAAAAGAATTGAATATCAACTCCGCCAGCCTGAAGCCGCGGTATATCAGTATGATTATAGTTGTTCCAGATACTGAAATTGTAAGCTGGATCGCTGATCATTACATCAATAACATCATTGTGTAGATCAATCATAAGTGAGGTTGAGTGCACTGAAACCAGATGAGACTGCAAAAATTGATTGCCGCTGATTTCTGTAACAGTTGTATCAGGCAGGTAACCTAGTTTTGTTACAACTATTTCAATCGGAATACCCTGAAGTTTAGGCGACCTGTTTGTATAATTTATAATTCCCGATTTGAAATCATTTAATCCTGTTCCATTTCCGCCATCAAGCTGTATCATCTTCTTTGTAACTGATTGATTTCCCATCTTTATTGTATAAAAATATACACCGGCACTACCTTTACTGAACCAGTCGATACTGTAGTTACCCGAAGATAAAAACTGAGCTTTGTGGTCGATCAATTCGCCAAGTATATTATGGACAGATATCTCAACATATTCATCGTAAGGTATTGAAAACTGAATCCTGGTAGATGGATTAAACGGATTCGGGAAATTTTGATCAACAACTAAAGAATTCGGTATTATTAAATCATCATTTTCAACTGATGTGATAAGTGTATAATACCAGTTACCGGTTGAATTCGTAAAAACAGAATCTGATATTCCGTTATCAAGATTTTTTATTTGTACTTTTGAAGTGGAAATGTTTGAATTTGTATTTGCATCTTTAACATTGCCGGATAATGATTGAGGATAAATTGCGGTGATTTCCAGAGCAGTAAACGCTATAATAATTAATCCAACTGACAAAACGTATTTTTTAATAAAAAGTCGCAAAAGAACCTCTAAATGTAATTGTTTCAAATAATCTCATTTACTAAAATAGAGAATTTCAAGATATATGAGAACAATTTTTATAGTTTAATTAAACCCATTAATTTTTACTCATTAAAAGATCTCCGGTATTTTATAACTGTTTTCTTAATTAATGTATAAACAAATAAATAAATTTCATAAATTTAATATGTCTTCTAAGCTATTTTAAGAATAATCGCCAATGAAAAAACAGATAATACTCATTTTAACGCTCATTGCAGTTAGTCAGATATGGCTTTTTTCTCAGCAGAAGCCAGATAATACTGATCGTGCAAACTTTGAAGTTCTGCCAATCGTTAACTACGATTCAGATGTCGGCTTTGGATATGGAGCCAAAGCATTTTTATTCGATCTGTTTGAACAGAAAGAAAGTTTTGATCTAATCCTTTACAACAGTACAAAGGGGGAGCGCTGGTATAGATTTGTTTTTTCAGTTGAGGACTTTGAAAGCAGACAGGGAACAGAATATCCGATTGCTATGGATATAATTCTGGATTTCGATAAGTTCAAAAATTATAAGTACTACGGTAGCAAAAATTTTACTAATTATAACAGTTCAAATGATTATGAAATCTATACAAGAGAGCAATTAGAATTTACCGCTATACTAAGCAGGGGATTTACAAAAAACATTGTTGTTGAAGCAGGTATAAGCTATAAGATTTTCAACAGTTTTAATTTTGAATCAGATGGACTTTTATTAAATACACCTTCTGATTTTAACAGACGTAAAATCAAGTATCATTCTCTCAGATTGAACGGAAGATATGATACAAGAAACAGTTTCATTAATCCATCAAGTGGAATTGTACTTCTTTTAGAAACTGAGTCAGCTTTAGAAAGCGGTATTTCAAATATCAGTTTTATTAAAACAGGATTGAATTTTCAGAACTATTTATCAGTTATTCATCCGGAAATAATTTGGGTTTCAAGAATTCTAGCTCAGTTGATTCTTCCTAAAGATATTCCATTTCAGATAAAGCTTCCCGTTGGCGGCAATAGGACTGTGAGAGGTCTTCCCCAGGACAGATATCTTTCATCATCCACTATCGTTCTTAATAATGAAATACGATTTCCAATCTGGTGGCGATTCGGTGGAATTATTGGAGTGGATATTGGAGCAACCGGCAATAAATCAAGTTATGAATTTTATGAAGACGAATTATCCGGCTTGTTAGTCAGCCCTGCTGCCGGCTTGAGGTTTTATATGGATAATTTTATTGTACGGTTAGACATAGGAATGACAAAAGATTATACCGGCATATATTTTAATTTCGGGCATATGTTTTAGCTATAGGAATAGTATTAAGTTAAATTTTATCCCCGTCTGCAGAGTGTAGATTCAGTAATTCATAAATTCAAGTTCTGATAAATAAATATTAGTCTACCGTCTTCTTCCGCCCATTCCTAAAACACCAAAAATTCCTCGCGCAATCTCCCTGATCAATGTTCTTCCGACTTGTTTGGATAACTGACTGTCGAGAACCTTTTCAGCAGTGCTTTTTGTTCGTCTTCTGGTTTGTGTTCTGGGTGCCGGCTGCCTGTATGTAGGAGGAAGTTTTTCTTTTGGAATTTTAAGATCCAGATTTTCCGAAGCTTCAATTTTTTTAGTAAGTATTTCGTAGGCACTTTCCCTGTCAATTTCCTGATTGTATTTATTTATCAGTTTAGATCTGCTTATCAGATTATCAATTTCCTGTTGTGATAAAATATCCATCCTGGATTTTGGTGCACAAAGCAAAGTTGCTGAAAGGGGAGTAGGATTGCCTCTTTCATTCAAAGCGGAAATAGCTGCTTCACCGATTCCGAGCGAGGTAAGGAGCTCATCAGTTTTGTAATAATCTGATAACGGATAATTTTCAGAAGTAAGTTTTATCATCTTTCTGTCGGCTGCAGTAAATGCTCTTAATGCATGCTGTATCTTTAATCCTAACTGGCTTAGAACGCTTGCAGGAACATCGGTTGGATTCTGAGTACAGAAATAAATACCTACACCTTTAGATCTTATAAGTTTAATAATAGTCTCAATCTGATCTAATAGTGCTTTGGATGCTTCCTTGAATATCAAATGAGCTTCATCAATTACAATAACCAGTTTCGGCTGATCCATATCACCTTCCTCGGGAAAAGTCTGATAAATTTCAGCAAGAAGACACAACATAAAAGTTGAAAATAGTTTCGGTTTATCCTGAATGTCAGTAAGCCGTAAAATTGAAATCATACCGTTACCATTATCATCAACTTTCAACAGGTCTTCAACCTCGAATGATCTTTCCCCAAAAAATTTATCAGCACCCTGCTGTTCAAGCTCAATCACTTTGCGGAGAATAGTACCGGTTGAAACAGTTGATATTTTACCATACTCTTTTTCTATTTCAGCTTTCCCTTCATTTGAAATAAACTGTAGTGTCTTTTTCAGATCCTTCAGATCCAGCAGAGGAAGATGGTGATCATCACAATATTTGAAGATCATTGAAATAAGGCTCGACTGTGCATTGCTTAGTTCAAGAATTTTTGAAAGAAGCACAGGTCCAAACTCCGAAACAGTGGCTCTTAACCGTGACCCTTTTTCCTCGGATAGTGAGAGAAGCTCAACCGGGTAATTTTTGGGGACATAAGGTAAACCGATTTTTGTGTGACGTTCTTCAATTTTAGGATTATTTATACCTGGAGCTGCAATGCCACTTAAATCGCCTTTGATATCCATTAGCAAAACTGGTACACTTTTATCCGAAAGAGCTTCTGCAAAGAGCTGCACAGTTTTTGTTTTACCTGTGCCGGTAGCACCTGCAATTAAACCATGTCTGTTTAAAGTCCTTAAAGGTATTTTAATATGAGTGTTCGGGATCGGTTCATTATCTAAAATTGCTGTTCCAATTGTTAAATAATCACCCTTAAAAGTATAACCTTCAGAAATGTGTTGAATGAAATTTTCTTTTGAAGACATTTTTTTCTCTGTATTAATAAGTATAACAGATTATTTATTTCAAAATTTAAACTTTATAAATTAAAATAGAAAGAGGCTGTCTCAAAAGTCTTAAACACAATTCAAATTTTCGCAAGCTGAAGCTTGCGGCTACCATAAAAAACGAGTAATGAGACAGCCTCTTTAAATACTGCAAATATTTGAGTGATTAAAATAATGTATAAACAATACCTATCTGCAATGCTTCTCTCAACTGAGTCCTTCTTGACTGGCTGATTTCATGAATTAGAGTAACTGCAAAATTAACATTGATATACTGATTCACTTTTGCTGTAATAACGTTATCCCATCTTACGTCCCATACATCAAGTGAATTAAAACGTGAGAATAATCTTAGGAAGGTACCATACTGCATATTCTCCAGAAATTCATAAGTGGCGGCGGTCACCGATTCAAGACCAGTATCAAATTTAAATTTTTCTACCTCATCAACTGTTTCAGGATCATCGGTGTACTGTAAAGCGAACTGATCTGCTATTGTCTGTTGAATCGCAACTCCCAATCGTGACGAAAAGTTTTCGCTTGGCTCGTAAATAAAGCCCAGAGCTTCAGTGATGTATCCGGGATCAAAAAAATCGACTATCTGTTCTGCCGGATCCTTTGCATAATCGTAACCTTTCGTGATAGGGGTCCTGACTGTCAAAGCAAAATAAGGGTCAACTGCCCATCCGATATTTCTTGAAAGCAAACTTTCAAAATAGATCTCATTGTCTGTTGTCCTGTAACCCGCATCCTCAATATTTGTTCTTCCATAGGCTGCTTTAAGCATATTCTTCCACTTCCAGGGATTGCTCAGGTAGGCAACTCCCATGTTCGTATAAGCTACGAATGCAAGTGAGTTGGATCCGCCCTGTGTCCAGTCCTTAAATGCCACCTGACTCAGGTTTAAACCGATAACTCCTAATGGATTCCAGCCATCTACCAGTAAGCTGTCCTCAGGATTATGAAATTCCTCAGGCCTCAGTGCTTCCTCAACTTGAGCAAATAGGGGTAGTGTAAAAACAATTAAAATGATCAGAACGTTTATTTTCATATTTAACCTCTTGATAGTGAGAAATTAATTGATAAAATGTTAAAAATTTTAAAGTGAGAGATTTATATCGCTACATTCAGTACTTGTTCAAGTTTGAATGGGAATTTAAAGAAGTAATGATCCACATCTTCGGAAATTACTTTATCTTTAGTTAACTCATATTTCTCCACTGAAGTTTCATCTTTCGGATCCTTTAAATAATTAAAGCACAATCCATCCTCAAACAGAAACTTCAACAGACGGATCTTCTTATGCGTTGCCAGATATGCCATATCAACAGCAACTTTTCTCAGAAATCCGTTTTTACTTACGTATAAATATACTGTTCGCATTTCTTTCTCAATTATTAACCAAATTTAAAGTTAATCTCTGTAACTAAAAACTTTAATTTCCACACTATGTGATGCAAAATTCTGTTTTTGGTATATTTATAGTATAAAAAATCTCTAATAAGATGAAAAAATCAAGCTTTCTTTTATTTCTTGTTGTTTTATTTCACACTGTTGCTCACTCCCAGGTTGAAAATGTCCAAATAAATCACCCTGTTTATAATTACCTTAAAGAAATGAAAGTAAAGGGAATTATAGAATATTTCAGAGAAGATGAATCAGTTATCTCCCGCTTTGAGATTCGAAATCTGCTTAATAAAATTTCTGACCAGCAGTCTGAATTAAGTGCTACTGAGAAGAAAATACTTGAAAAATATTATATTGAATTTTCGGATAAACTTGATGAAGAAAACACTGCAGTTCTTTTTAATCCTAAAAATAATTTTTTCAATAACCTCTCTGAAAGCTTTTCTGACAAAATAAAATATCTGTATGCTTACCAGGATGAAGGTGCAAACCTCTATCTGGAAATGCTCGGCAACTTCTATCATGGACATAGATTTAAACCTGGTACTAATAATTCCAATCTTTTTGATATAGGTTTAAGACTTCGCGGAACTGCATTCGATAAACTTGGTTATAGTGTTACAGTTATTAAGGGTGGTGTGAGCGGTGATTTTGGTTTTGCAGAAATAATTGAACCACGACTTCTTACCAACTTTAAATGGATTGAAGCAGCTGAAAATATAGGCAATTATGATTTTACATACGGTTATCTCAAATACCATACTTCACCCGTTGAAGACATGAATCTTTCGTTTCAGCTTGGAAGAGATGAAATTACACTTGGTTACGGTTACGGAAGCAAACTTGTTTTATCGGGTGATAATCCGGCAATGGATTTTATAAAATTTAATTTTGATTACGGCGTATTTCATTTTACTTCATTGCACGCTTCTACTCTTGGTCCTTTCAGCTTTACAAGAGATGAAAGATATACTAAATATTTTGCTTTCAACAAGATAAAATTAGTTTTGCCTGATTTATTTGATATTGGGATAGGCGAATCTATTATTTATTCCGGAAGAGCTTTGGAACTTGGGTATTTAAGTCCGGTTAACTTTTATAAATTTGTTGAAATGGCTATACAGGATAGAGATAACGGAAATATTTATTTTGACATTCAAACAAAGTTTATTAAAAACCTTGAGCTTCAGGGAACATTTTTTCTCGATGAGAATATTCTTTCAAACCTTCAGGATTTGGAAAAATATACAAATAAAACTGCTTACCAAATCGGAGCTTTCTGGTATGAAGCGTTCGGAATCCCGGATCTTTCTTTAATGACAGAGTATACCAGAATACGGCCATTCACATACACTCATTTCAATGAAAAGAATAATTATTCTGCACACGGAACAAATCTGGGTCATCGAATAGGGCCTAATGCTGATGAAATCTTAACAAGGCTGACTTATAACTTTAATGAAAATGTTCGATTATCATTTGAACACACATTCGTCAGAAGCGGTGAAAATGAATATGATGAACAAGGTAATATCATAAATAATTTCGGAAGCGATATCTTTCTTACCCACGGTGAAGTTCCTGTGAGAGAAAAAACTATTTTTTTGGATGGCGTAAGAGTAAATAATACTTCACTGAAATTTGGAATCAGGTGGGAGCCGGTGCGTGATTTTATTTTTGATATTTCTTACAATTACCGGCTAGCTCATAATTTAAGAAGCGGCGATAAAGAAGATATAAGTTTTGCTTTACTAAAATTTATACTTGAATATTGACCAATTGTAATCTTTGGTATCTTGGAAATACATTATTTATTGCTTTTTGGCAATTAAAATTCTCTCACTTTCGAAAATCAATAATGAATAATTCTTCATTGTTAGAATTATATTTATAAATACCTATAATTTTTCATTAAAATCAAAGAATCCTGTAGTTACACATTTAAGATAAATAGGAACGACTTTTGTTAATCTTTGACAGTAATAAATCATTGTTA
>DATHSU010000269.1:0-3935 GCA_035463895.1 Ignavibacteriaceae bacterium
GTCAGCATAATTGAAGGCTATATAAGTCTGGAAGGAACAGCAGGATACACAATCGTTAAAATAGAAAAAATGGAAGATGATGAAGGAAATAATTTCCTTGGTGAACCGGAATTTGCGACTGAAAACAATTTTATAAAGGCAGGCGGATTTAAAGCACTGATCCAGCTGAATATTGGATTTCCACTATAAATATTTTTTATAATCAGGGAGATGAAATGAAACTTAAAAAACTCGATACTGCTTCAACAATTGCAATTAAAACATGTATGGGGGCAAAAAAAAACGAATCCATTCTAGTAATAACGGATGAACAGAAACGTGAAATTGGTTTATCATTGTTTGAAAATGCAAAACGGCTGGGACATAAATCCATCTACGTTGAAATGAAATCCGGCAAAATTAATGGTGAAGAACCGCCTGAAGCAGTAGCTGAGCTTATGAAAAAGTTTGATGTTGTCTTTTGTCCTACAGCAAAATCACTTACTCATACTGATGCCCGCAGAAGTGCTTCAAAACTAGGCGTAAGAATTGCAACTTTCCCCGGCATTACTAAAGAAATTATGATCCGCGGAATGAATGCAGATTATAAAAAAATATCAAAGCGTTCAATTAAACTTGCAAAAATTCTTGAAAAGGGAAATCATATTCGTGTAACAGCACCGGCTGGTACTGATATTAGTTTTGATATTAAAGGTATGAAACCCATTGCAAGTAAAGGATTGTTCCATAAAAAAGGTGAAAGCGGAAATCTCCCGACAGGTGAAACTTTTCTTGCCCCTGTTGAAGGTACTGCAAATGGAGTGTTTGTTGTTGATGGTTCTATGGCAGGATTCGGCTTGTTAAAAAATGCGAATCTTAGAATTGAAGTTAAAGATGGTTTTGCAACAAAAATTTCCGGCGGACCTATTGCCAAAAAATTAGTTGCTATGCTCGATAAAGTTGGTAAAGGCGCTAGAAACATTGCAGAGTTTGGTATCGGAACAAATGATTCAGCAAAGCTTAGTGGTATTTTACTTGAAGATGAAAAAGTAATGGGTACAATTCATCTTGCGTTAGGAAATAACATTACTATGGGCGGAACTTTTAATGTTCCTATTCATTTAGATGGACTTGTGAAAAAACCAACCGTCTGGATGGATGGAAAACAGCTTATGAAGGATGGTAGTTTGTTAGTTGCATAATCTAATTTTCATAATTATAAGCAACCCCGGCAATATGTCGGGGTTTTTTTATGGAATTTCATTACTTATTTTTAAATGTTATAAATAATCATTAATAGTTTAAGAAATGTCTATTCTTCCAATAACCATTTATGGTGATAAAATATTAAGAAAAAAAGTCGATCAGGTTACACAGATTGATGATAAAACAATTGAGTTGATTCGGTTTATGTTCGATACAATGCGCAATGCAAATGGTATTGGTCTAGCCGCAAATCAGGTTGGAATTAATAAATCGATTTTCGTCGTTGATATCTCTCCTGTAGAAAATTATGAGAAATATAAACCAATTACAATTATCAATCCGCGGATTGTAAATAAATCAGATGAAACATCCTCTTTTGAAGAAGGTTGTCTTAGCATTCCGGATATTCGGGCAGAAGTTATAAGACCAAAAGAAATTACAATCAAATATCAGGATATTGATCTTTCTGAACAGCAAATTGATGCAGATGATTTATACGCAAGAGTAATTCAGCATGAATTTGATCACCTTAAAGGAATACTATTTACTGATCTTATCAGTGATGAATTGAAAAAGCAGTTCAAAAAATCACTGAATAAAATTCAGAAAAGAAAAATTGAAATTGATTATCCGATCAGTGAGAACACTGATTATCGTCTATTGTAAGGAATGTGTATATGAATATTGTCTTTATGGGCACTCCGGATTTTTCAATTCCCTCCCTGAAGATACTTTTTAAAAGTTATCATAATATTTTAGCAGTTGTAACCCAGCCCGATAAAGAGCGAGGAAGGGGACAAAAAGTTTCTTCCACTCCTGTAAAACAATTTGCTGATGATAATAGAATACCAGTTTATCAACCTGAAAAGTTAAAAGGTAATATTGAGTTTGTAGAACAAATGAAATTTCTTCAACCTGATTTGTTTGTTGTTGTTGCCTTCAGGATTTTGCCGAAGGAAGTATTTGATATTCCGAAATACGGCTCATTTAATCTGCATGGATCTTATCTGCCAAAGTATCGTGGTGCGGCACCGATTCAATGGTCATTAATAAACGGCGAAACGGAAACCGGTTTAACGACTTTTAAGCTTGCTGAAAAAGTGGATACGGGCAACATATTTCTGCAGGAAAAATTACCAATATTCCCTGAAGATAATTTTGAAACACTTCACGATAGGATGAGCGAACTAGGTGCTAAAATGGTTCTTGATACTGTCGACCTAATTGACAGCGGTAGTTATGATTTAAAACCTCAGGATGATTCTCTTGCTTCTCCGGCACCAAAAATAACAAAGGAACTTTGCTTAATAGACTGGAATAAATCAGCGACAGAAATTCATAACCTTGTTCGTGGATTATCACCACATCCCGCAGCTTACTTCATATATAAAGAAAAAGTCATAAAAATTTATAAAACTGAAATTGTTAAGAAGTTAAATCTAAAACCATTAGAATTTTTTCAGACAAAAAATGAGTTGATTATTGGCTGCGGTAAAGATGCAGTTAGAATTTTTGAAATTCAACAGGAGGGTAAGAAGCGTATGTTAGCAGAGGAGTTTTTACGCGGTTTTAAATTCTGATGATTAACCTAAATTCTTAAAACCTAACGTCTAAAACGAAGTTTATTCACGCAAATATTTATTTCACTTTCATCAATCAATTCAAATCGTTAAAATTGCAACTAAATTTTCATAAGATTGAGCAAAATAATTGGACTACAAAGCATCTATTCTCGAACAGATAGGCAATACTCCGCTTATCCGACTAAATAAAATTAATAAAGGCCTGAAACCTCAGATATTTGCTAAGCTAGAATCTGCAAACCCTGGTGGAAGTGTTAAAGACAGAATTGGTTATAATATGATACTTGATGCTGAAATCCGGGGCGAATTAAAACCCGGTGGAACAATAATCGAAGCAACAAGCGGAAACACCGGAATTGGAATTGCTTTAACTGCGGCTGTAAAAGGTTATAAGTGTATTTTCGTTGTTACATCAAAGGTTAGTGAAGAAAAGGTAAACTACTTAAAAGCTCTTGGTGCAGAAGTAATTGTTGTTTCTAATCTTGCGGACCCCGACAGCCCTGAGTATTATGTTAAAGTTGCAAAGCGTTTAAATAAAGAAATTCCGAATTCATTTTTTGCTTATCAGTATTCTAATCCATCCAACCCGGAAATCCATTATAAAACCACCGGACCGGAAATCTGGAGGCAGACTGATGGAAAAATCACTCATTTTGTTTCAAGCATTGGAACCGGTGGTACAATCAGCGGTGTGGGTAGATATCTCAAAGAAAAAAATGCAAACATTCAAATAATTGGTGCTGATCCGCTTGGTTCAATCTTCAAGCATTATAAAGAAACCGGGGAACTTATAAATGGAACTCCGTATTTAGTTGAAGGAATAGGGCAGGATTGTTTGCCTGAAAATGTTCACTTTCAATATATTGATCAGATTATAAACTTAAGTGATAAAGAATCATTTGCGGCTGCAAGGCGACTTACTAAAGAAGAAGGAATTTTCTGCGGTGGCAGTACTGGAACTATAGTTCAGGTAACACTTGATATCTCAAAAAATCTTACTGAAAATGATGTTGTCGTTTTTATCGTATGTGATACTGGTGAAAGATATCTTTCTAAAATGCATAATACCGAATGGCTTAAACAGAACAGAATGCTTGATCCGCAGGTACGCACTCTTCGTGATATTTCTGACATTAAGAAAGCTAAAGGCTTTGAAGAAATTATTTT
>DATHSU010000270.1:0-4517 GCA_035463895.1 Ignavibacteriaceae bacterium
ATTGCATTTATCTGTTTATTGATTGCGGCTTTTGCGAAAGCCGGAGCTTTTCCACTTCATACCTGGGTTCCGGATTTCAGTCAGAATTCTCCTGTTGAAAGCGCAGCATTTCTTCCCGCTTCACTCGACAAACTGCTTGGAATATTTCTGCTTGCAAAAATGCTAACATCATTGTTCGTGGTTTATCCTCTGATAAATATGATACTGATTTCTCTTGGTGCATTAACTGTAATAACTGCAGTAATGATGGCGATGGTTCAGCATAACGGATACAGGCTTCTTGGTTATCATGCTGTTAGCCAGGTTGGATATATGGTAATGGGAGTTGCAAGCGGTAGTGTACTTGCTTTTGCCGGCGGATTATTCCATATGATTAATCATACAATTTATAAATCCAATCTATTTTTATCATTTGGGTCAGTGGAGAAGAGAGCCGGAACTGCAGAGCTTGATTATCTTGGCGGACTTGGAAAAAATATGCCGATTACTTTTCTGATGGCTTTGATTGGTGCGTTATCAATTTCAGGTATTCCGCCTTTCAACGGATTTTTTTCCAAGTGGATTATTTACCAGGGATTGATTGAGAAAACAGCGACACTTGGATCAGGATATCAGCTATGGCTCTTAGCGTGCATAATAATAGCTGTTTTTGGAAGTGCGTTAACCCTTGCAAGCTTTATGAAATTCTTGCACGCAGCATTTCTCGGCAGAAGACCCGATGTTCATAAAGAAGTAAAAGAAGCTCCGGCTAACCAGTGGCTGTCAACAGGAATTCTATCGTTGCTTTGTGTTGTTTTTGGAATTTTAGCAGTAGCATTACCACTGAAATATTTCATCTATCCGGTTGTAGAAGCATCAGGAATGAACATTCCATCATTTGTTGGATTATATGATCCGATAATAGTAATCGTACTCTTTGTCGTTGCATTCCTGATTGGAATTTTGATATATGGTTTAACAGCTAAGGTAAGGTACGATGATGTTTACGTTGGAGGGATGCCAGCTTTGGAAAAGTTCAGAATTGCAGGAACAGAATTTTATAATGAAGTAAGAAATTTCACGGTGCTTAAATCAATTTATAACTATGCTGAGAAAAAGTATTTCGATCTTTATGAAATGGGTAGAGAATTTACTTTTTCATTTTCGGGTTATTTGCAGAAAGCACACCCCGGCCAGCTTCAGCTTTATGTTCTTTACATGATTGTCGGGTTTTTAATAATAATGTTGGTGGTATAATAATATATTAATGCTGAATTCATTTCAGCATCTCTCTATTAAATGTTGAAGATCCTGAAACAAGTTCAGGATGAAAATAGAATAGTTTTTTTCAGGAGGATTAAATGCCTGTAGAATATTGGTTAATATTTATTCTTATCGTAATGATAATAGCATCCATTGCTGCTTTGGAGATGGAGGATGTTCTTTCATCAATTGTTGCAATAGGAGTTGTTGGACTTGGTGTGTCACTTTCATTCCTTTTACTTCAGGCACCTGATCTTGCGATTGTTCAATTCCTGTATGAAATATTTGCACTCATAATTCTTGTGAGGGCATTCATGGGAAAAGAATATCATAAGGAGGAGCCATCAAGAATAAATAAAATTCTTGCTGGGATCACTGTTATTACACTTGCAGCAATTTTTATTTTCAGTATTTCAGTATTTGAACTGCTTCCGCCTTTCGGTGAACCTTTGATGACAACTTCACAATACTATCTGGATAACGGAGCTCAGGATACAGGCGCAGCAAATCTGGTAAGCTCAATCATTTTAGATTACAGAGCTTATGATACTTTAGGTGAAATTACCGTATTATTTACAGCAATACTCGGTGCATTTACCATCCTCAGAATAAAAACTAAATCAAAAAAAGATAAAACGGAGTTTAGTCATGCAGCAAAATGATGGTATGACATTAATTGTAAAAACCGTTACACGAATTAGTGTGTGGATGATATTACTATATGGAATCTATATCATATTTCATGGACATCTTTCACCCGGTGGTGGATTTGCCGGCGGCGTAATAATAGCTCTTGCATTTCTGAATGTTCTGCTTGCCTACGGAAGAAAGTTTACATCTGATTGGTTAAACATTGGTTTTCTTCATGACCTGGAATCAGCAAGTGCTACGTTGTTTTTAGTAATTGGCATTCTTGGTATATCTATTGGCGGAGCGTTCCTCGCAAACTTCATTACTAAAGGTGAATTGTTTGCATTGCTAAGCGCCGGCACAATACTTCCGCTTAATATTATTATTGGTATTAAGGTTGGGATGTCGCTCTTTTTAGTAGCCTGGGTATTAGCCGGATCTAAAACTGTGAAAGGAGAATAGAATATGATTGTATACCTTCTTTGCTTTGTGTTACTGTTAGTCGGTCTTTACGGCGTTCTGACCAAAAGAGATTTAATAAAAATTATTCTCTCAATCGGAATACTTGGCTATGCTGTAAATCTTCTCCTTATTCTATTTGCATATCGTAAAGGATCGATTTATCCGATTCTTGCAAAAGGGAAAGAGGTATCACAAATGGTTGATCCGCTTCCGCAAGCTTTAGTCTTAACATCCATTGTAATTGAACTTGGAACCACAGCAATGCTTGTAGCATTAGCAATTAAGCTCTTTGAAAAATATCAGACGTTCGACATAACACAGATAAGGAGGTTAAAAGGATGATACTTCCTTATTACATAATTATTCCGCTGCTTGCTGCATTTTTAATTTCTCTTATTGCGGGCAAAAAAGATAACTGGGCAGTGATACTAAGTGTTATTGCCGTCAGTGCATTACTTATTCTTTCGCTGTTCTCGTTTATCTCAATGAGAGATGAAACAATTACCTATTCAATGAGTGCCTGGTCAATTCCATATGGAATAGTTCTCGTTCAGGATGCCCTTACTTCATTCATACTGGTTATGGTGAGTATCATTTCATTCACATCCTTGATATTCTCCATACAGTATATCCGCCATCTCTCAATGGATTGGAAATACTATTCTTTATTTATGCTTCTTGTAACAGGAATGAACGGAGTAATAATAACCGGCGATTTGTTCAATTTATATGTGTTTATGGAAATTGCACTTTTCTCGGCATTTGCACTTGTTGCATATGGCAGCAAAGCCGAAGAGTTTGAAGCTGCATTTAAGTATGCTGTTATGGGTTCGGTTTCTTCATTTCTTATACTCGCCGGAATTGCGGTAACCTACAGTGCAACATCAACATTAACAATGGCTAAGGTTGCAGAAGTGCTGCCGGCTGTTGATCAGAAAGTCATATTCTGGATTGGCGCTTTGTTTATTGCTGGTTTCGGATTGAAAGCTGCCGCAATGCCTTTTCACGCATGGCTTCCTGATGCTCACTCATCTGCTCCAGCACCAATTTCTTCAATGCTTTCGGGCGTGCTGATTAAGGCACTTGGAATTTATGTTATGCTGAGAATTTTCTATAACGTGTTCAACGCACCTGAAATTTTTATGAAGATATTTTTAGTGCTCGGAACAATTTCAATCATCGTCGGAGTATTTCTTGCAATTGGTCAATGGGATATGAAGAGGCTTTTGGCTTATCACAGCATCAGTCAGATTGGATACATTTTACTTGGAATGGGTATTGCAACTCCACTTGGAATACTCGGCGCAGTATTTCATTTATTTAACCATGCGATATTTAAATCACTGTTATTCTACAACGCTGGTTCTGTTGAGATGGCACTTGGCACACGCGATTTAAGAAAGATGGGAAATCTGATGAAACTGCTTCCTATAACATCACAAACTTCTCTGATTGCTTCACTTTCAATTTCAGGTATTCCGCCGTTCAATGGATTCTTCAGCAAATTAATAATCATAATTGCTGCTCTGCAGGCCGGATTACCGTGGTATGCAGTCTTTGCAATAATCGGCAGCTTGTTAACACTGGCTTCTTTTATGAAAGTTCAGCGATACGGCTTCAAAGGTGAAACAGCAGTTGAATCATCAGGGAATAAAATCGGCTGGCGAATGAACGCAGCGATGATAACACTTGCTGTAGTATGCATCTTAGCAAGCCTGATGGTTGTGCCGGGAATTAAGGAAGTAACTCTTGATCCTGTTGTAAAAGTGATAGCAGATAAAACCGAATACATTCAGCTTGTACTTGGAGGTATGAATGGAAACTAAAACTAAAAGCAGAATAATCGTTTTTGTTTTCGCACTTTTAGTCTGGTTTGCGTTAACTGATATTAAAGATTATCAGGAAGCAATAATCGGTATTGCAATTTCACTGCTGATTTCTTTTTTAGCAGGACACTTCCTGATAAAGAATGTGGCAAGCCAGCACCCTGTGAAAAGGACAATTCATTTTCTGTTCTATATTGTTAAGTTCATGTGGGAAATAATAAAAGCAAATCTCGAAGTAGCTTATCTTGTTATTCATCCAATGCTTCCTATCAAACCGGGAATAGTTAAAATCAAAACAAAGCTCACGAAAGATTCTGCAATAACTGTTCTTTCCAATTCAATCACTCTTACTCCCGG